>DASWNX010000022.1 GCA_036399055.1 Jatrophihabitans sp. | reverse complement strand
TTGGTCCTGGTAGAAGGCCGCTGACTCCTGGTCCAGGGGCAGCAGCAGCCGCTCCAGCGAGCCCAGGGCGCGCGAGTGCAAGGTGTGGGCGTGGGCGGCGGCCTCGGCGTGGGGGTGCATCTCGTGGATGGCGGAGTGGATCACGAAAGCGCTCGGGTTGACCTTATGCTTGCCTTCCACCACCACCCCGGCGCTGTCGACGCAGATCAGGTCCTCGACGGTCACCAGCTTGAACGACACCCCGAACGGGTTCACCCAGAAGCGGTCGCGGTGCTCGGGGTCGCGCACGGAGATGTGCCCGGCGATCCCCTCTCCGAAGCCGAGCCGGCCGAAGATCCGAAGAGCGGCCGCCAGGCGCAGCTTGCGGTGCTCGCGCTCCTGCTGATGAGTGGCGAAAACCGGGGCGGAGGGCAGCGGAAGACCCGTGTGCGTGTCGGCCAGAAACGCCTGCTCCTCAGGCTTGGTCATAGTCATGCCGGTGCTCCTTGAATGGTGGGCGCCGACGCCTGCGGGCCGAGGCGTTCTGGCGGAGCGATCCGGCTGCGGATCGCCAGGTCGCGCGCGATGTCCACCGCGCGGTCGACCAACGACTGCACGCCGAAAGTGAAGAACAACGAACCCGAGGCCGGATCGCCCAGGGTGTAGAGCCGGGACGGCGACCCATCCGGGCGCCGGGCCCTGCTGTTAGCCCGGTCAGTGACCAGCCCGCCATGGCGATGACGCAACGCCAACCCCTGCTCGGTCAGGGAGTCAGTCAGATCAGCGGCGCCCAAAGAGTAACCGCGAACTCGCGCGTTCACGGCGCTGACCACCACATCCGCGCTCTCAACCCGCCCGTCGACGGTCACCTCGAAACCCGCCCCGCCCGCGGCCGGGGCGATGCCCTGCAACCCCGCCTCCACGCTCAACTGCCCGCTGTCGGCCAACTCCAGCAGAAGGCTGGCGCTGGTCGGGGGCATCGGGCAGCACAGGCTCATGATCGTGCGGTAATGACTGCTCAACATCAGCTCCTGCTCCTCACCAGCCAGATAAGGCCAGATGTCAGGACCCACCTCAGGCACCGCCTGCTGAACCAACCGAAGCGCCACCGAGCTGTCATCGACCAACCCCAGATGCCGACGCAACCGGGCGATCCCAGACTCATCCCCCACACCGGTGACCTCAGCCAGCAACTCAGCCGGGTCCTCACCCCAATGCGCTAACTCCTTCGACATCAAATCGACCACATCAGCGATACGCAGCTGACCCACCGACCCACGCAACTCCGCCAACGCCGCTGAGGTGAAATGCTGCATCTGCAAAGCCACCGCCCGCTGACGCACCCCCGGCAACGAACCCGAGCGCGACAGCAACCGAATCGGCCCCCGATGCCCCTTGGCCCGAAGACCCAACGCCACATCCACTGCCGTCAAGCCCGTGCCGATCACCGCCACCGAGCTGTCATCACCGACCCCGAACAACCTGCCCGCCACCGGATACGGATCAGCGATGAAACCCTTGACCCCCGCCAACCCATACACATCAGTCGGCGCACCCGCCCCCGTGGCCAACACCGCGTAATCGACCACCGACACCTGCCCACCCGCACGCACCTCAAGCCGGCCATCACCGCACTGCCCGAACCCGGTCACCAACTCACGGACAATCCGCACCCGCCACCCACGACGCCCCAACGACAACAACGCCTGCCGCGCCGACTGCTCCAAATAATCCCCATACACCGCCCGCGGAATGAACACACTGCCCGACAACTCATCCACCAGAACCGACCGCTCAAGCATGATCTCCCGAGCCTGCAACCAGTTCCACAGATGCTGCGAATCCCCAGCCACCACCGACATGTCAGCCGGCACCGAATTCACCCGAACACAATCATCATCAGGCTGATAAGGCCGCCCCCGCCACAACCACCGCGACGGATCAAAGATCAACAACTCACCCGGCTCCACACCACCCCCACCATCAAGAGCAGCCAAAAAAGCCACCGCAGACGCACCCGCGCCCACCACCGCTATGGAGATTCCCGCCACCCGATCGTCTCCATTCCATGTTGAAGAGTCATTGCCTTGATTGCACCGAGAAAATTTACGTTTCTACGTGAATAGGATGTGTGCAGAGCACCTTTTGACTTCGGCGTGGTTACGCATGGCAGCCCTTCACACAAATAACATCAATCCTCGGCCGAAGGAGGGCATTAAAGCTCGGGATAAGCTTTGTGGCCCGACGCCTTGAATAAGTCATCCCCTAGCTGCGTCTGCACCCTAGGCAGAGCTATTGGCCATCACGCCGGGTGTGACTTAGGTGTGCATCGGCGTTAGAGCGCCAACCGTGGCCCGATCGCCGGCACGTGGTCGGGGAAGAAGCAGCATGCAGCCGCTACGTCTACCCGAACGTTCGGTCCCATAGCTCCCCTTCGGTCGATAACGCACTCGAACTATAGTACACTTTGTCCAGAATAACACCTCCCGTGCCTTTGTTGTATCGCGCACTCTTGGCTGGCTGGCTCCCCACGTGGCGCCCCCAAGGAATACGGCCCAGTGGAGACCTGAGGCGATCGCGTGCCTTGACTCACGGGAGGCGCGCACTGCGAGCACCCGTCCGCGGAGTCATCCAGCGTGGCAATGTATACGTGTGCTTGCCGCCGTACGGCGATTTCACATTAGGCATGGTCCGGCCCGCGAGTCTGCATCAAACGAATTGAGCGCAGGTGACACGTCCGCTCAACATCAGATGCGCTAACGACCTTCATGACCCTTTCGGGGCGCCCCGCCTGCTGGGTTTGTCGCCGAAATCGACGCAGTCACGGACCAGCTCGGCATGTAGCAATTAATCCGCAGGCGCGCAGCGACACCTGCTAACCGTGGGTCGTGGACGCTCCGCTGGCGGTCTCACTGCCCAGGCCGACGCCTGTTCCATGCGGCGCACGGACGGGGCGGCGTCGAGCAGTCGTCGCTGGCGTCGTCCCATCCCGCACATTGTGTTACTGTCCGTGACACTAACTTAACGGAGAGTTAATATGCGTACACACCGGCCCGTTCTTGCTCTGTTCGCCGCGGCGACCTTGGTGGCCGGATTGGTGACCAGCTCACCGTCCTACGCCACCGGGCCCACCGCGCCCAACCCTGCCACGAGCGGGGGAAGCCAGGCCGGCACGCCAGTCAAGCCGACTCGTGACAGCACCCCACCGGGACCGGTCACCAAGCTCCAGCTGACGGGCAACAACGCGCACTCCACCAGCCTGAGCTGGGTCAACTCCACCGATCCCGACTTCGCCGGGGTGCTGATCCGGCGAGCGGCTGGCGGCGTCCCGCCGATCTCGGCCTCGGACGGCACCCTGGTGGCGACCCTGACCACCCAGCAGACCACGTTCACCGACAAGCACCTGGCCGCGGCCAGCACCTACAGCTACGCGGTGTTCCCCCGGGACAAGAGCCACAACGCCGGCGTCGCGACCACCCTGACCACCGCCACCCGCTCGACCAGCACCACGACCGGCCTGCGCGGCAAGCTGGCCGACCAGCAGGGCCGCGCCATCGGCAGCGCCCAGGTCGAGGTCCGCGACGCTTCCTCCGGCGACACCATGGCCGTGGCGGCCACCGCCACCAACGGCCAGTTCTCCGTCACCGGCCTGGCCCCGGGCTCCTACTCACTCTGCTTTCGCACCGACAGCCATACCACCGGCCACTCAAGCACCGGATACCTGTCCGACTGCTCCGGCCCACGGTCCCACGGCTCCAGCCACACCGGCGCGCCGGTGTCCGTGCTGGCCGGCCAGATGACTCCCAGCCTGGTCGAGGACCTGCCAACCGGCGGCGCTCTCTCGGGCCGCGTCACCGACTCCACCGGCAATGGCCTTCCTAACGTCGTGATCTACACCTTCGATCCGAGCACCCCCGACTTCGGGCCCTACGTCGCCCTCACCCAGCAGGACGGGACCTACACCGTCGCCGGCCTGGCCGCCGGCTCGTACCAGGTCTGCTTCGACACCCAGGGCGCGAGTGGAGCGTCTGCCACCGGCTACCTCGATGAGTGCTACGTGGACCAGCCGCCGCGCACCGCCTCCGGCACGCCAGTCGCAGTGAGCCTCGGACAGACCAGCGCCGGCGTCGACGCCGCACTCGCGGTGGCCGGCGCGGTCACCGGCCGGGTCACCGATCCCGGCAACGCACCAGTGCAGGACATCGACGTCGACGTCTGGGTGCACGGCGCCTCGCAGCTCGCCGGCGCCAGCCGTAGCGTCAGCAACGGCTATTACACCGTCAAGGGGTTGCCGACCGGCAGCTACACGCTGTGCTTCGACGGCTCGCACGCCATCACTGCCGCCGCGCCCTACGGCTACACCAACAGCTGCAGCGGGCTGATGGTGGACGTGGTGGCAGGCCAGGCCACCACTCTCGATGAGAGCGTCGAGAAGGCCGGCGCGGTCGGCGGCGCCGTCACCGGCGGCGGCGGCCCGGTGCCCGGCGTCTGGGTGACCGTGTCCGACAGCTCAGGCAACCCGGTGAGCTCGGCCAACACCGACGGCAGCGGCAACTACCAGATCACCGGCCTGACGCCGGGCCAGGTGACGGTCTGCTTCGACCCGACCTACACCGCCGGCGGCTACCAGCGCACCTGCCACGGCGCCCAGGCCGACGGCAGCGGCACGCCGATCACCGTCACCGCCGGGCAGCTACGCACGGCCGACGTCCAGCTGTCGCGGGGCGCCTCGATCACCGGCACGATCACCAACGCCTCGGGCGCTCCGATCAGCGGCGTGCTGGTCAACGCCTACGGCATGGTCGGCTTCAGCGGCTACTACGCCCAGACCGACGCGGCTGGCAATTACACCTTCAGCGGGGTGAGCGCAGATGACTATCAGATCTGCTTCGACCCGTCCTACGCCCAGGCGCCGTCAACCGGCTACTACGCGGCCTACTACGCGGCCGAGTGCTATGACAACCAGCCCTCGTTCGAGACCGCTGACCTGGTCACCGTCGGCGCCTCTGGCTCGGTGCCGGTGAACGCGGTGCTGAGTGCGGGCGCGGCCATCACCGGGCAGGTCAGCGGCTCCGACGGCGCCGTGCTCGGCGGTGTCTACGTCTATGCCTACGATCCTGAGTCCGGCCAGCAGGCCGCCACCAGCTCCGACTACTCCGACGGCAGCTACCGGCTGGCCGGGCTGGCCGGGGGCGACTACACCGTGTGCTTCGACGCGTTCACCGTCCGCCAGCCGGCCGTCACCGGCTATGTGAACGAGTGCTACGAGAATCAGAACGGCGCCCTGGTGCACGTCACCACCGGTGTGGTCACGTCCGGCGTCGACGCCGCGCTGGCCGTCGGCGCCGGAATCGAGGGCCAGGTCACCGACTCCGCTGGCGAGCCGATCGCGCAGGTCACCGTCGAGACCCAGGGCAGCGACTGGGGGCTGTCTCTCAGCACCGACGAGGCCGGCCACTACCGGTTCACCGGCCTGCCGGCAGCGTCGCTGACGGTGTGCTTCCAGGCCAGCGAGGGCGGCGCCAACGGCGCCGGCTACCTGTCCGAGTGCGTGCCGGTGACCACCACCGCCGGCCAGGTCAGCTCCGCAGTGGACGTCGAGCTCACCGACGCGCCGACGGCCTGAGGCGGCTGAGTCTGGGCTGGCGCCGGCGGCGTGACGCTGCCGGCGCCGGCGGGCTCAGCACTCGAGGCTGACCCGCCAGCTCACTGCGTCTTCGCACCGGTCGCACAGGGGCAGAGCTGCCTTTTCAGGCGATCGGGCTAGACGCGACAACCCCGCCACGCTAGGTTCGCTGCGTAACACGACGTTTGACGCGCGTTAAGCGTTCTACGAGCGTCAAGCGTTCCAACGGGGAGTCACTATGTCTGCACGCCGTCCTGTCCTTGCCCTGCTCGCCGCGACATCTCTGGTGGCGGGGCTGCTGACCAGCTCGCCGTCCTACGCGGCCGGGCCCACCGCCACACCCAGCGCTAACCCCGCGCCCGGGGCCACCTCGGCCGGACCGAGCCGCCCCGGCGCCGGCCCCGGGGCGGGTCTCAAGCCCTCGCGCGACACCACCGCACCGGCGCCAGTCACCGCACTGGGCATGACCGGCAACGACGCGCACTCGATCAGCCTGGGCTGGACCAACCCCACCGACCCCGACTTCGCCGGGGTGCTGATCCGGCGGGCGGCCGGCGACGCCCCTCCGATCTCGGCTTCGGACGGCACGCTGGTGGCGGCGCTGGGCAGTCGGCAGGCCACGTTCACCGACAAGCGCCTGGCCCCGGCCAGCGCCTACAGCTACGCGGTGTTTCCCCGCGACAAGAGCCGCAACGTCGGCGCCGCGGCCACCCTCACCGCCGAGACCCGCTCGACCAGCAGCGCGACCGGCCTGCGCGGCAAGCTGACCGACCAGCAGGGCCGCGCGATCAGCCGGGCCCAGGTCGAGGTACGCGAGACGTCCACCGGCAACAGCATGGCCTGGGCAACCACCTCCGGCACCGGCCAGTTCTCGGTCACCGGCCTCACGGCGGGGTCCTACCTGCTGTGCTTCTCCCCTCACGACGAGACCGCCGGCCACTCGCCTACCGGTTACCTGCCTGGCTGCTACCGCCAGCAGCCCTACGGCTACGGCGACACCGGCACGCCGGTGACCGTCCTGGCCGGCAAGATGACCTCCGGCCTGGTCGACTACCTGCCGGTCGCCGGTGCGATCGCCGGCCGGGTCACCGACTCCGCCGGGCACGGCATCGCCGACGTCTCGGTGTCCGTGTGGGACCCCGACAATCCCAACCAGATCGGCCACGGCGCCACCACCCGCGCGGACGGCAGCTACACCGTGACCGGCCTGGCTGCCGGCTCGTACCAGGTGTGCTTCTACGGCCAAGCCGCACACGGGGCATCGGCCACCGGCTACCTCGACGAGTGCTATGACGACCAGCCGCCGTACGAATCCGGAACGCCTGTGGTAGTCAGCCTCGGACACACCAGCGCCGGCGTCAACGCCGAGCTGACCGCGGGCGGCGCGATCACCGGCATGGTCACCGATCCCAGCGGCGCCGCGGTTCCCGACATCTCGGTCGGGGCGTACGGCGCGGGCTACGGCTCGGGTTACAGCGACAGCACCGGTCAGTACGCCATGACCGGGTTGGCGGCTGGTAGCTACAGCCTGTGCTTCGACGGCTCGTACGTCAGCTCGGACGCCGCGCCCTACGGCTACACCAACAGCTGCGCCGGCGATCACTTCGTGACGGTGGACGTGGTGGCCGGTCAGGCCACCACGGTGAACGGGACCGTCGCTCAGGCCGGCGCGGTCGGTGGCACCGTCACCGATGACAGCGGCCCGGTCGCCGGCGTCTGGGTGGACGTCTACGACAGCTCGGGCCGCCTGCTGACCTCGACCGGCACCAACGACGACGGCAGCTACCAGCTCACCGGCCTGGCGCCGGGTCAGGTGACGGTGTGCTTCGACCCGACCTACACCGCCGGCGGCTACCAGCGGACCTGCTACGGCGCCCAGGCCGACGGCAGCGGGTCACCGATCACCGTGACCGCCGGGCAGTTGAGCACGGCCGACGTCCAACTGTCGCGGGGCGCCTCGATCACCGGCACGATCACCGACGCCTCGGGCGCTGCGATCAGTGGCGTGCTGGTCAACGCCTACAGCTGGACCTCCTACGAGGGCTACTCCTCCCAGACTGACGAGTCCGGCAGTTACACCCTCAGCGGCCTGTCCGCCGATGACTACCGAGTCTGCTTCGACCCCGCCTACGCCGAGGGTCCGGCAGCCGGCGGCTACGCCATGCAGTGCTATGACAACCAGCCCTCGATGGACACCGCGGATCCGGTCACGGTGGGATCCGCCGGCTCGGTCACGGTGGACGCGGTGCTGAGCTCGGGCGCGGCCATCACCGGGCAGCTCACCGGCTCCGACGGCGCCGCGCTCGGCGGGGCCTACATCTATGCCTATGATCCCGAGTCCGGCCAGTACGCCACTGCCAGTTCCGACTATGAGGACGGCAGCTACCGGCTGCCCGGGTTGGCCGCCGGCGACTACTCCATCTGCTTCGACGCCGCGAATGTCCGCCGACCGGCAGTCACCGGGTACGTGAACGAGTGTTACGACAACGGCAACGGCGCCCTGGTGCACGTCAGCGCCGACACGGTGACCACCGGCATCGACGCCGAGCTCGCCGTCGCCGCCGGAATCACCGGCCGGGTCACCGACTCAGCCGGCAACGGGCTCTCGTTCACCTACGTGGAAACCTTGGGGGTCGACGGCTCGTACCTCGGCGCTGGCAGCTTCACCGACGACACCGGTCGCTACCAGGTCACCGGCCTGCCTGCGACCGCGGTGGTGGTGTGCTTCCGCAGCGCCGAAGGCGGTCCGAACGGCGCCGGCTACCTGTTCGAGTGCTACGACGACCACCCGGACGCGAGCACCGCCAACCCGGTGACCACCACGGCCGGCCAGATGCGGACGGGCATCAACGCCGAACTCGCCGACGGCGCCGGCATCAGCGGCCAGGTCAGCGACTTGGCGGGCGCCGGCATCCCGTACGCCTTCGTCGAAGTCAATAGTGTCGATGGCTCGTACCTAGGCGGCGCCAACACCGACGAGACCGGCCGCTACCAGGTGGCTGGCCTGCCTGCGACCGCCGTGGTGGTGTGCTTCCAAACCTCCGCAGAGGGCGGCGCGAACGGCGCCGGCTACCTGTCCGAGTGCTATGACAACCAACCGGACGCGAGCACCGCCAACCCGGTCACCACCACCGCAGGCCAGGTGCGCGCTGGGATTGACGCCGAACTGGCCGACGCGTCGGCGGCCTGACCGGCCGAGTCTGGGCTGGCGGCGTGACGCTGCCGGCGCTCAGCGGCTCAGCACTCGATGATGTTGACCGCCAGGCCGCCGCGCGAGGTCTCCTTGTACTTGGCCTGCATGTCGGCCCCGGTCTGGCGCATCGTCCGGATCACCTTGTCCAGGCTGACGATGTGCTGGCCGTCGCCGCGCATCGCGATCCGGGCGGCGTTGATCGCCTTCACGGCAGCCATCGCGTTGCGCTCGATGCAAGGGACCTGGACCAGGCCGCCGATCGGGTCGCACGTCAGCCCCAGGTTGTGCTCCATGCCTATCTCGGCGGCGTTCTCGGCCTGCGCCGGGGTGCCTCCGAGCACCTCGCACAGCGCGCCGGCGGCCATCGAGCAGGCCGAGCCGACCTCGCCCTGGCAGCCCACCTCGGCGCCGGAGATCGAGGCGTTCTCCTTGTAGAGCACACCGATGGCGGCCGCCGTCAGCAGGAACCGGACCACGCCGTCGTCGGAGGCGCCGGGAACGAACCGGCGGTAGTAGAGCAGCACGGCCGGGATGATGCCGGCCGCGCCGTTGGTGGGCGCGGTGACCACCCGGCCGCCGGCGGCGTTCTCCTCGTTCACGGCGAGGGCGAACAGGTTGACCCAGTCCATCACCCGCAGCGGGTCGGTGGAGAACGAGTCACCGGTCAGCGACTGGGACAGCTCGGGGGCCCGCCGGCGCACCTTGAGGCCGCCGGGCAGGATGCCCCCATGGCCGCAGCCGGCCGTCACGCAGTCCTGCATCACCTGCCAGATCTTGAGCAGGCCGGCGCGTACCTCGGCCTCCGGGCGCCACACGCACTCGTTGGCCAACATGATCTGTGAGATCGGCAAGCCGCTGGCCGCGGCGTGGGCGCACAACTCGGCGGCGGTGGTGAAGGGGTAGGGCAGCACGGTGTCGTCGGCCTTGATGCGGTCGGCGCCGGTCGCGTCCTCGTCCACCACGAACCCGCCGCCGACCGAGTAGTACGTCCGCTCGCGCAGCGGGGTGGGCGGCTCCGGCGCGCCAGACTCCGCGCCTGCCTCGGCCGGCGCCGGTTCTGTGTCAATGGCCTCGGCGAAGGCGGTGAACCGCATTCCGTTGGGATGAAACGGCAGCGTCAGGCGCCGGTGCAGCACCAGGTCCGCGGTCGTCAGCTGAACCGGATGCCGGCCCAGCAACATCACCATCTCAGCCCGGCGCGCCTCGGCCACCCGGCTCAGCACGGTGTCGGTGTCGACGTCCTCGGGGGTCTCGCCCTCCAGGCCCAGCACCACGGCCCGGTCCGAACCGTGGCCGCGGCCAGTGGCGCCGAGCGAGCCGAACAGCTCGACGCGGACCCGGGCGACCTTCTCGAGCAGGCCGTCGGCCTCCAACCCCAGCACGAAGGTTCGGGCCGCACGCATCGGGCCGACCGTGTGCGAAGACGACGGCCCGATCCCGATCGAAAAGAGGTCGAACACGCTGATGGCCATATGCCCATTCTGCACCCTCGGCGGTCGACCTCCGGGTCAGTTCGCGTCAACCGCCGAGGGCCGCAGCTCTTAGACCGCCGTGAGCGTGACCACGATGTTGTCGCGGGTGGCCTTGGAGTACGGGCAGAACTGGTGCGCAAGCTCCAGCAGCTCATGGGCCTGGGCCGGCTCGACGCCCGGCATGCTGACCTCGAGCTCCACTGCCAGGCCGAAGCCGCCGTCGGCGGTAGGCCCGAAGGAGACGTGGGCGGTCACCTTCGAGTCCGAGGTGTCCACTCCCTTGGTCTTGGCCCGGTTGGCCAGCGCGCCCTGGAAACAGGCGGCGTATCCCGCGGCGAACAGCGTCTCGGGGTTGACCGCCGGCTCCGGCGAGGTGCCCGGCTGGGCAAGGTCGAAGTCGATGAGGCCGTCGGCGCTGGTGACGTGACCGGCCCGGCCGCCAGTGGCGGTGGCCGCGGTGACGTAGTTGACCTTGGTCAGTTCGTTGGGCATGAGGCTCCTTGTTGTCGATGACTGGCGGGTACCGCTGGCAGGTGGCTGGCAGGCGACAGCGCCGGTGAGGGCGATGGCATCCTGAACCCACCATGCCTGACGTCCAACACATCACCCGCACCGGTCATTTCCTGACGACAGTGGCCGAACTCACCATGCTGTCGCCGCGGATGCGCCGAATCACCCTGGCCGCGCCCGAGATCACCGGGCGGCACTGGCCGCTGGGCTGCGACATCGCCGTGGTGCTGACTGGTCCGGACGGGCGCGAGGTGCGACGGCGCTACACCGTCCGCTCCAGCGTCGGCGAGCAGCTGGTCATCGACGCGGTGCTGCACGGCCACGGCCCGGGCTCCAGCTGGGCCCAGGAGTTGCGGGTCGGCGGCCAGGTGAGCTTCTTCGGCCCGCGCGGCGAGCTGCCGCTGCCCGCGGCGTCCTGGCTGCTGGCGCTGACCGACGAGGCCGGGCTGCCGGCGATCGCAGCGCTGGCAGAGGCGGCCGGCGCGGCCGGCCGCGGCCTGCGGGTGCTGGCCGAGATCTCCGACGACGGCGAGCGCTACCCGCTGCCGGCCAACGCCGAGGTTCAGTGGCTGGCCCGCGACGGCCGGCCGGCCGGGCAGCCTGACCTGCTGGTCGGCGCGCTGGACCGGCTCCGGCCCGGGGCCGGCCCCGGCTACGCCTACGTGCTCGGTGAGTCCCGGGCGATCCTGACGGTGCGTGACGAGCTGGCGCGGTTGGGCCTGAGCCGGTCCGAGATCTACGCCAAGGGCTACTGGAACCACAACTCCCGCTCGACCCGCTGAGACACCGCCGCCTGCCGGGACTGCCCAACCCGCTCAGACGCCGGCCAGGACGGGGATGCCGGCCGGATCGCGCAGCGCCCGGTCCAGCACCGCGCCGGCCGCGCCCCGCGCGGCGGCGTCGATGCCCAGCGGCGACCTGCTGAGCCGGCCGGCGCCCCGCGGCGCCAGCGCCCGCCGGTCCAGCTGAGCGGTCAAGGACGGGGTGATGGCCTCGAACAGCCGGGCGTACACGCCGCCGAGCACCACAGTGGGCAGGTCCATCACGTTGAGCAGTGAGGCCAGGCCCACTCCCAGCGCGCTGCCGGCCCGCGCGACCGCGTCCAGCGCCGCCGGGTCCCCGGCCGCCACCGCGGCCTCCAGCTGCTCCAGGCCCGGTTGCCCGGCGGTGCGCAGCAGCACCTCCTGCCCGGCGTACTGCTCCACGCAGCCCCGGCCGCCACAGCCGCAGTCCGGGCCGTCCTGGGCGACCACCACGTGGCCGAGCTCGCCAGCGAAGCCGTTGACGCCCCGGAACAGCTCACCGGCCACCACCAGGCCGGCGCCTACCCCGATCTCACCGGAGACGTAGACGAAGTCCGGGCCCACCGCCGGCTCGGCGCGCAGGCAGGCCAGGGCGCCCAGGTTGGCCTCGTTGTCGACCAGCAGCGGCGGCAGTCCCAGCGCGGCAGCCAGCTGCCGGCCCGGTTGCCCGCCGGTGAGGCCGGGCAGGTTCGGCGCCCGCGACAGCGTTCCGTCGGCGCCGACCACGCCCGGCAGCGCCAGCGCTGCGCCGAGCAGCGGCCGGCCCAGTTCCCGCAGCACCTCGCCGACGAGCTCGGCTGTCTGCTCGATCACCTCGGCCGCGCTCCGGGCCCGGTTCTCCGCGACGCTGTGCCGGTAGCAGCGCAACTGCCCGGTCAGGTCCAGCACGCACACCGTCAGGTAGTCGACGTTGACCTCCACGCCCAGGGCCATCGGGCCCTCGGGGTTGAGGGTGACCGGACGGGCCGGCCGGCCTATCCCGGCAGTGGCCGGCGGCCCCTCCACCAGCACGTCACGGCTGATGAGGTGGTCCACCAGGCTTGAGACGGTGGCTTTGGTGAGGCCGGTCCGCTGGGCGAGCTGGGCCCGCGAACCCGGCGCGGCCGCCAGCGACGTGGTGATCAGGCTGAGATTGTGCCGCCGGACGGTCTGCTGGCCGGCGGGGTTTCCCAGCGCTGTCATCGGCTCAGGTGCTTGCCGGCCGCCTCGGCGTAGCGCTGGCGCAGTCCGGCGGTCGGGGGGCCGTCGTAGACGGTCGAGGCGCCCAGGTCCCACACCGGCGCCTCGGCGGCGCCGGACAGCACCCAGGCGGCCTGCCGGGCGGCGCCGTCGGCCACGTACTCGCCGGGCTCGGGCACCGTGACCGGCGCGCCGAACACCGACGGGGCTATCCGGCAGACCGCCTCAGACCGTGCGGCGCCGCCGATCAGGCGCACGCCCGTCACCGAGACGCCCTGAGCCACCAGGGCGTCCAGGCCGTCAGCCAGCCCGCACAGCATGCCCTCGACCGCGGCGCGGGCCAGGTTCGCCGGCTGCGAGTTGGCCAGCGTCAGCCCGTGCACCGCGCCGGTGGCGTGCGGCAGGTTGGGGGTGCGCTCACCCTCGAGGTACGGCACCACCGTCACACCGCCGGCCCCCGGCTCAGCCGACAGCGCCAGCCTGCTCAGCTCGGCCAGGCCGACCCCGAGCAGCCGGGCAGCCGCGTCGAGCACCCGGGCGGCGTTCAGGGTGCAGACCAGCGGCAGAAACGCCCCGGTGGCGTCGCTGAAGCCGGCCACCAGTCCGCTGGGGTCAGCCGGCTGGACCTCGCTGCGGGCGCAGGCCACCCCGGACGTCCCCAGCGACACCAGCGTGTCCCCGCCCATCTGCACTCCGAGCGCTCCGGCGGCGTTGTCACCGGCGCCCGGGCCGATCAGCAGCCCGGCATGCTCGGCGGCCGGCTCGGCGGGGCCGGCGACCCGGGGCAGGGTCGCCTGGTGTCCCAGCGCACGCGCCAGCAGGTCGGTGCGGTAATCGTTGCCGCGACCGTCGAAGTAACCGGTTCCCGATGCGTCCGAGCGGTCGGTCACCAGCGCGTCGAGGCGCCCGCCGGCGCCGGCCAGCTTCCAGCTCAGCCAGTCGTGCGGCAGGCAGACCGCCGCCGTCCGGGCAGCATGCTCGGGCTCGTGCTCGGCCAGCCAGCGCAGCTTGGTCACGGTCAACGAGGCCACCGGAACGCTGCCGACGGCCTCGGCCCAGTACCGCGGACCCAGTTCGGCGACCAGGTCTGCCGCCGCGGCGGCGGACCTGGTGTCATTCCACAGCAGCGCCGGCCGGATCACCTGGCCGTCGGAGTCCAGGCACACCATCCCGTGCTGCTGCCCGCCGACGCTGATCGCCGACACGTCGGCCAGCCCGCCGGCCTGCTCCAGCGCCACGCTCAGCGCGTGCCACCAGTGCTGGGGGTCCACCTCGGTGCCCTCGGGGTGCCCGGCCCTGCCCTGCCGGACCAGCCGCCCGGTGTCGGCGTCGCGGATCACCACCTTGCACGACTGGGTGGAGGAGTCCACCCCGGCGACCAGGGACCGGTTGCCACTTCGCTGCGCGCCGGGCTCGCTGGCGCTGGCCCGATGCTCGCTCGGCATGCTTACCGGGCGCCGGTGAGGTGTTCCAGCGCGAGCTGGTTCAGCCGGACGAAGCCGTAGCCGCGCTCCGCGGCCGCGTCGGCGTCGAAGTCCTCGAAGCTGCTGGCGTCGGCCAGCAGCTCGGTGTAGCCCTCTCCCTCGCCCAGGGTCGGCTGGGACAGCTCGCCGACCTTGGCGTGGGCCAGGGCCTGCTGCACCTCGGGGTCCGAGCGGAACGCGGTGGCCCGCTCCTTGAGGATCAGGTAGGTGCGCATGTTGGCGCGCACCGAGTCCCAGACCCCGTCGTAGTCCTCGGTGCGCGACGGCTTGTAGTCAAAGTGCCGCGGACCGGTGTATGCCGGGCTTGCGCCGCCGTCGGCGCCGG
Organism: Jatrophihabitans sp.; assembly: GCA_036399055.1. Lineage (NCBI taxonomy): Bacteria > Bacillati > Actinomycetota > Actinomycetes > Jatrophihabitantales > Jatrophihabitantaceae > Jatrophihabitans > Jatrophihabitans sp. Next base: position 38,216 of record DASWNX010000022.1, on the reverse strand, counting down.
GTTTGCCGCCGAACTCCAGCAGGTCCACCAGGCCGAAGGCGTTGAACAGGTCGCCGTGACCGAACACCAGGTCCTGGTCGAACTTGATGCTGCGCTGGCCGTTGAGGTCGATGTGGAACAGCTTGCCGTGCCACAGCGCCTGCGAGACGCTGTGCACGAAGTTGAGCCCGGCCATCTGCTCGTGGCCGACCTCTGGGTTCACGCCCACCAGCTCGGGCTGGTCCAGGGATGAGATGAAGGCCAGCGCGTTGCCCACGGTCGGCAGCAGGATGTCGCCCCGGGGCTCGTTGGGCTTGGGCTCGAGGGCGAACCGGATGTCATAGCCGCGGTCGGTGACGAACTGGGTCAGCAGGTTCATCGCCTCCCGGTAGCGGTCCAGCGCGGCCTGGACGTCCTTGGCGGTGTCGTACTCGCTGCCCTCGCGACCGCCCCAGAGCACGAACGTCTGCGCGCCGAGCTCGACGGCGAGCTCGAGGTTGCGCAGCGTCTTGCGGATCGCGTAGCGGCGGATCGAGCGGTCGTTGCTGGTGAAGCCGCCGTCCTTGAACACCGGGTGGGTGAACAGGTTGGTGGTCACCATCGGAACGACCATGCCGGTCTCGTCCAGGGCCTGGCGGAACCTGGCCAGCTGCTTGTCCCGATCGGCGGCCGTGGCGCCGAACGGGACCAGGTCGTCGTCGTGGAAGGTGATTCCGTAGGCGCCGAGCTCGTCGAGCTTGTGCACCGCCTCAATCGGGTCCAGCGGCGCCCGGGTGGGGTCGCCGAACTGGTCCTTGGCCTGCCAGCCGATCGTCCACAGCCCGAAAGAGAACCGGTCAGCCTTTGTGGGAGTGAGCGTGGTGGGGGTGAGCGTGGTGGGAGTGAGCGTGGTGGGAGTGAGCGCCATCTGTCCTACCTCAGGTTTGTTTGTTTAGGCATTGAACTTACCTGTCACCGTACCTCTGCCAGGCGGTGCTGCATACCCCGTGGAAGTGGTTTGATCGAGGCATGCCCAATCCCTCTCGCGCCGGGTCGCCGGCCACCGCCGAGGACCTCGTCGACCTCGACAGCCTGATCGACGCCTACTACCAGCTGCACCCGGACGTCTCGGCCGCCGAGCAACGGGTCAGCTTCGGCACCTCCGGTCACCGCGGCTCGTCGTTGAGCACCACCTTCAACGAGGACCACATCCTGGCCACCAGCCAGGCGATCTGCGAGTACCGCGCCGTGCACGGAATCGACGGCCCGCTCTACCTGGGCGCCGACAGCCACGCGCTGTCCGAGCCCGCGGTCCGCTCGGCGTTGGAGGTGTTCGCCGCGCACGAGGTCGGCGTGCGGGTCGACTCCCGGCAGGGTTACACCCCCACTCCGGCGGTGTCCCGGGCGATCCTGAACCACAACGCCGGTCGCGGCGGCGCCGGGTCAGGTCAGGCCGACGGCGTGGTGGTCACCCCCTCCCACAACCCGCCCGGCGACGGCGGTTTCAAGTACAACCCGCCGGATGGCGGGCCGGCCGGCACCGACATCACCGGCTGGATCCAGGACCGGGCGAACGAGTTGCTGGCCGCCGGGGCGGCGAAGATCAAGCGGATCCCCTACGAGCGGGCGGTGGCCTCCGACCACGTCCAGGGCTTTGACTTCCTCGACGCCTACGTCTCGGCGCTGCCCGACGTGCTCGACCTCGAGGCGATCCGGGCGGCCGGCGTGCGGATCGGCGCCGACCCGCTCGGCGGGGCGTCGGTGGCCTACTGGGGCGAGATCGGCTCGCGCTACGGCCTGGACCTGACCGTGGTCAACCCCGACGTGGACCCGCGGTTCGGGTTCATGACCCTGGACTGGGACGGCAAGATCCGGATGGACTGCTCCTCACCGGCGGCGATGGCCTCGCTGATCGAGCGGATGCAGGCCGACAGCAGCGGCGCCACCCTCTATGACATCGCCACGGGCAACGACACCGACTCCGACCGGCACGGCATCGTCACCGCCGACGGCGGGCTGATGAACCCCAACCACTTCCTGGCCGTGGCGATCGGCTACCTGTACGCCAACCGGCCCGGCTGGCGCGCCGACGCCGCGGTCGGCAAGACCCTGGTCAGCTCGTCGATGATCGACCGGGTGGCCGCTGACCTGGGCCGGCGGTTGATCGAGGTGCCGGTCGGCTTCAAATGGTTCGTCCCCGGCCTGCTCGACGGCTCGGTGGGCTTCGGCGGCGAGGAGTCGGCCGGCGCGTCGTTCCTGCAGCGCGACGGCGGCGTCTGGACCACCGACAAGGACGGCATCATCCTGTGCCTGCTGGCCTCGGAGATCCTGGCGGTCACCGGTGAGTCGCCCTCCCAGCGCTACCGCTCGCTGACCGAGCGGTTCGGCGAGCCGGCGTACGCGCGGATCGACTCGCCGGCCACCCGGCAGCAGAAGGCGGTTCTGGCCAAGCTGTCACCCGAGCAGGTCACCGCCTCGACCCTGGCAGGTGAGCCGATCACCGGCCGGCTGACCACCGCCCCCGGCAACGGCGCGTCGATCGGCGGGCTGAAGGTGACCACCGAGCGCGGCTGGTTCGCCGCCCGCCCGTCCGGCACCGAGGACGTCTACAAGCTCTACGCCGAGTCCTTCGACGGCCCCGTTGGGCTGTCCCGGATCCAGGACGAGGCCCGCGAGATCGTGGCCGCCGCACTCCAGGCGTAGTCCCATTGTGCGGCCTGAATCCGCGGTTCCAGCCGGCTTCAGCGCGGATTCAGGCCGCACAATAGGGCCGATAGGCAGGGAGAGCCGATCAGCCGCGGCTGAAGGTGTCAGGATGCGGGCCGATCCGCTCACCCGTCTCCAGGCCTGCGATCGCGCTCAGGTCCTCGGCGCTCAGGCTGAAGTCGAAGAGCTCGAGGTTCTCCCGAATCCGCGACGGCGTCACCGACTTGGGGATGACCACGTTGCCCAACTCGATGTGCCAGCGCAGGATCACCTGGGCCGGGCTCTTGCCGAGCCGCTCGGCGATCTGAGTGATCACCGGGTCGGCCAGCACCTCACCGCCGCGTGCCAGCGGTGACCACGCCTCGGTGAGGATGCCGTGCTCGGCGTGAAAGGCCCGCAGCTCTGCCTGCGGAAGCAACGGGTGCAGCTCGATCTGGTTGATCGCCGGCACGACCGAGGTCTCGTCCAACAAGCGCTGCAGGTGAGCGGGCTGGAAGTTGGAGACCCCGATGGCGCGGACCCGGCCCTCGGCGTAAAGCTTCTCGAAGGCGCGCCAGGTGTCGACGTAGCGCTCGAGGTCCGGGGCCGGCCAGTGGATCAGCAGCAGGTCCAGCACTTCCAGGCCCAGCCGGTCCATGGACGCCTCGAAAGAGGCGGTCGCCGCGTCGAAGCCCTGTTCGGAGTTCCACACCTTGGTGGTCACGAAGAGCTCGTCGCGGGCAATGCCGGACTTGGCGATCGCCGCCCCGACGCCGGCCTCGTTCTGGTACAGCTTCGCGGTGTCGATGTGCCGGTAGCCGGCCTCAAGCGCGGTCGAAACGGCGGTCTCGGTCTCGGTGTCGGGCACCAGGAAGACCCCGAAGCCGACCTGAGGGATCTGGACGCCGTTGTTCATGGCCAGAGTGGGAACTGTCATGACTTGCAGTCTAGGCAGCGCGGGCGGCGCAGGCGAAAGCGCTTACTCACAGCCCCGCTGAGCGGATGCGCCACGCCGGCTCTACAGGCTCTTGCGGGGCCCGCTCAGCTCGTCGAGGATCAGCACGGTCTGGGTGGCCAGCACGTCGGGCATGGTCTGAAAGGTGTTGAGCACCAACTCCCGCATGCTGGCCGCGTCCTGGGCGCGCACCAGCAGCACCAGGTCGTTCTCGCCCGAGACCAGCGCGCCGTGCCAGACCTCGGGAATCTGCAGCACCTGCCGCCGGACCGCCTTCCAGGAGTGCTGGCTGATCTTGAGGTAGACGTAGGCCGAGATGCCGAAGCCATAGCGCTCGGGATCGATCGAGGCGCTGTAGCCGGTGATCACGCCCTCGGTCACCAGCCGCTCGACCCGGGTGTAGGCGCTGGCCCGCGAGATGTGCAGCTTCTCGGCCAGCGCGCGCATCGACACCCGGCCGTCCTCGCGCAGTTCGGCGACGATTGCCCGGTCGGTGTCGTCCAGCTGGACCGGTTGTCTAACCTCAACCGCTTGCGGGGGCTTAGTATTCGACATACTGCACGATAACAAGCCCTGGCTTGCCAATCGTCTGGATTCCGCCCGCATTTCTAGATCAACGGTCAGCCAGCCACCACACTTGGCACATGACTGTGGCCACTACGTCCGCTGGGTTCCTGCCCACCGCGACCCCGCGCTGCCTGATCGACGCCGACGGTCATGCCACCTCGGCCGACACCGGACAGCTGCCAGACGCCGACGTGCTGCTCGAGCTGTTTCGGCTGATGTCGCTGGGCCGCCGCTTCGACACCCAGGCCACCGCGCTCACCAAGCAGGGCCGGCTGGCGGTCTACCCGTCCTCGCGCGGCCAGGAGGCCTGCCAGGTCGGCGTGGTGACTGCGATGGCCCAGCGCGACTGGCTGTTCCCGACCTACCGGGACTCGATGGCGCTGGTCAGCCGCGGGATCAACCCCGTCGAGGTGCTGACCCTGCTGCGCGGTGACTGGCACTGCGGATACGACCCGTACCTGCACCGCACCGCCCCTCAGTGCACGCCGCTGGCCACCAACACCCTGCATGCGGTCGGCCTGGCGCACGCGGCCAAGCTGGCCGGCGAGGACACCGTGGCCGTCGTGCTGCTCGGCGATGGCGCCACCAGCGAGGGCGACACCCACGAGGCGCTCAACATCGCCGCGGTCTGGCAGGCGCCGGTGGTGTTCCTGGTGCAGAACAACGGCTATGCGATCTCGGTGCCGCTGGCCAAGCAGACCCGGGCCGAGACGCTGGCCCACAAGGGCATCGGCTACGGCATGCCCGGCGTGCTGATCGACGGCAACGACCCGGCGATGGTGCACGTGGCGATGACCGAGGCGATCGAGCGCGCCCGGCGCGGCGAGGGCCCCACCCTGATCGAGGCGCTGACTTACCGGATCGAGGCGCACACCAACGCCGATGACGCCTCGCGCTACCGCGACGACGCCGAGGTCACCCGCTGGCTGGCCCGCGACCCCCTCGCCCGGCTGCAGACCTACCTGCAGGACCAGGGGCTGATCGACGAGGCCGGCATCGCGGCGATCGCCGAGGAAGGCGAAACCCGGTCGGCCCGGCTGCGAGCGGCGATGAACGCCGATCCGGTCACCGACCCGGCGGAGCTGTTCGCCCACGTCTACACCGAGCCGACCGCCGCGCTGCGCCAGCAGGCAGCCGAGCTCGCCGAAGAACTCGCGGCGGAGGCGTCATGACCGCCTTCGCGCAGAAGTCTGTGGCCAAGCCCGAGAAGCTGGGCAGCCTGACCATGGCCGGCGCGCTGAACCGGGCGCTGGCCGACGAGCTGCGCGCCGATGACCGGGTGCTGCTCTACGGCGAGGACGTCGCCGCGCTTGGCGGCGTGTTCCGCGTCACCGACGGCCTGGCCGCCGAGTTCGGCGACCGGCGGGTGTTCGACTCGCCGCTGGCCGAGTCCGGCATCGTCGGCACCGCCATCGGCATGGCGATGCACGGCCTGCGCCCGGTGGTCGAGATGCAGTTCGACGCCTTCTCCTACCCCGCCTTCGAGCAGATCACCTCGCACCTGGCCAAGCTGCACAACCGCACCCGCGGCCGGATCACACTGCCGGTGGTGATCCGGATCCCCTACGGCGGCGGCATCGGCGGCGTCGAGCATCACTGCGACTCATCCGAGGCGTACTGGGTGTCCACGCCCGGCCTGAAGGTGGTCGCTCCCGGCACCGCCTCGGATGCCTACTGGTTGCTGCGCCAGGCCATCGCGTGCGACGACCCGGTCGTCTTCCTCGAGCCCAAACGGCGGTACTGGGCCAAGGAGGAGATCTCGGCAGAGCCCGCGGCGCAGTTCCACGAGGCGCTGGTGCGCCGCACCGGCGAGGACGTGACCCTGATCGGCTACGGCTCGATGGTGCCCACCCTGCTTGAGACGGCCGACGCGGCCGCTCAGGACGGCATCTCGGCCGAGGTGATCGACCTGCGCTCGCTGAGCCCGTTCGACGACCGGACAGTGGTCGCCTCGGTGCGCCGGACCGGCCGCGCCGTGGTGGTGCACGAGGCCAGCGGCTTCGCCGGCTTCGGGGCCGAGATCGTCGCCCGGCTCACCGAGCAGTGCTTTCACCAGCTGCACGCGCCGATCGGGCGGGTCACCGGCTTCGACATCCCGTACCCGCCGCCGATTCTGGAGAAGCATCACCTGCCCTCGGTGGACCGCATCCTCGACGCGATCGACCGGTTGCAGTTCGACGACACCGTGGTGCTGCCCAGCGCTCCCGCCGGAACCGACCTCCATGCCTGACTTCCTGCTGCCCGACCTCGGCGAGGGCCTGACCGACGCCGAGATCCTCACCTGGCTGGTGGCGGTGGGCGACGAGGTGCGCATCGACCAGCCAGTGGTCGAGGTGGAGACCGCGAAGGCCTCGGTCGAGGTGCCGATCCCGTTCGCGGGCAGGGTGTCCGCGCTGTTCGGCGAGCCCGGCCAGCGGATTCCGGTCGGCTCCCCGCTGATCGCCGTCGAGGAGGCCGGCGTCACCGCTGCCGCCGAGGACAGCAGCGCCGCCCGAGGTCCCGCGGCTGAGAGAGTCGATGCCGAGCACGGCGTCGCCGAGTCCTCGGAGTACTCCGGGGCCGTTCTGATCGGCTACGGCACCTCATCGGCGCCGGCCCGACGACGCGGTCGCGCCGGACGGCGGACGGTCCCGGCCGCAGCGACCGTCGCCACCAGCCCGGCGCCGGTCGCCCCCGGCCGGCAACTGATCGCCACCTCGGTGATCTCGCCGGTGGTGCGCAAGCTGGCCCGCGACCGGGGCATCGACCTGACCGCGGTCCGGCCCTCGGACCCTTCCGGCGTCATTCGCCGCTGCGACGTCGAGGCATTCTCCTCCGCGCCTGCCGCTGCGGCGCCGGCAGTCGTGACCGCGACGAGCCCGGCCGGCGCCGCGTCCGCGCAGGACGTGGCCGGCGTCGAGCGGGTGCCGCTGGTGGGTCTGCGCAGGGTGATGGCCGACAAGCTCAGCCAGTCCCGCCGCGAGATCCCGGAGGCGACCGTCTGGGTCGACGTCGACGCCACCGGCCTGCTCGAGGCGCGGCGGGCGTTGAACGCCGCCCGGCCGGACGAGCCGGTGAGCGTGCTTGCCCTGGTGGCCCGGTTCTGCGTGCTGGGACTGCAGCGCTACCGCGAGTTGAACAGCCGGATCACCTCTGATGCCGTGGAGATCCTGCCCGACGTCAACCTCGGCTTCGCCGCCCAGACCCCCCGCGGGCTGCTGGTGCCGGTGCTGGGAAAGGCGCAGGCGATGACCACCCGGCAGCTGTCGGCGGCATTGACGGCTCGCACCGAAGCGGCCCGGGCCGGCTCGCTGACACCGGCCGACCTGACCGGCGGCACCTTCACGGTGAACAACTACGGGGTCTTCGGGGTGGACGGCTCGGCCGCCATCATCAACCATCCCGAGGTGGCCATCCTGGGCCTGGGCCGGATCATCGACCGGCCGTGGGTGCACGAGGGAGCGCTGAGCGTCCGCAAGGTCAGCCAGTTGACGCTGGCCTTTGACCACCGGGCCTGCGACGGCGGAGTGGCCGGCGGCTTCCTGCGCTTCGTGGCCGACTGCGTCGAGAATCCGGTGACCGCGTTGGGTGAGCTGTGAGCCGGTGACCGCGAGTCCGACGCCTGGATGAAAGACTCGGCCGGTGATCCCCCCGCGCCCTGATCTCACGGCCTTCATCGCCGGCCTGCCCAAGGCCGAACTGCATGTGCACCACGTCGGCTCGGCCTCGCCTCGCATCGTCGCCGAGCTGGCCGCTCGCCATCCCGCGGCAGGCGTGCCGGCCGACGTCGACAAGCTCGCGGAGTACTTCACCTTCTCCGACTTCGGTCACTTCATCGAGGTCTACCTCTCGGTGGTCGATCTGATCCGTGACGCCACGGACGTCCGGATGCTGACCTATGAAGTGGCCCGCGACATGGCGGCCCAGCAGATTCGCTACGCCGAGCTGACCATCACGCCCTACTCCTCAGTGCGCCGGGGCATCGCTGCCGAGGCCTTCCTGGAGGCGATCGAGGACGCCCGGGTGGCCGCCGAGCGCGAGCTCGGCGTCGTGCTGCGGTGGTGCTTCGACATCCCCGGCGAGGCCGGCCTGCCCGCGGCGGCTGAGACCGCCCGGATCGCGACCGAGCTGAGGCCAGACGGCCTGATCAGCTTCGGCTTGGGCGGCCCGGAGATCGGCGTGCCGCGGCCGCAGTTCGCCCCCTACTTCGACGCCGCCCGGGCGATCGGGTTGCACAGCGTTCCGCATGCCGGTGAGACCACCGGTCCGGGCACCATCTGGGACGCGATCCGGCTGCTGGGCGCCGAGCGGATCGGGCACGGCACCTCGGCCACCCAGGATCCGGAGCTGTTGGCCTACCTGGCTCAGCATCAGATCCCGCTCGAGGTCTGCCCCACCTCGAACATCGCGACCCGGGCGGTGCCTGAGCTGTCCCAGCACCCGCTGGCCGAGCTGGTCGCCGCCGGCGTGCAGGTTTCCATCAACACCGATGACCCGCCGATGTTCTCCACTGACCTCAACAACGAGTACGCGATCGCCGCCGAGCTGTTGAACCTCGACGAGGCCGGCGTCGCCGCGCTGGCCGCCAACGCGGTCACCGCCTCGTTCGCCCCCGACGCGGTCAAGTCCCGGGTGCTGAGCGAGATCGAAAGCTACGCCGCCAGCGCCGGAGCAGCCTGAGAGCTCGAGCGGGCGCCAGGGCACAGGGCAGGTGCGGCTTCCGAGCTACGAGTGCGCCTGCGTCGGCAAGGTGAGGATGTCGGCTCCGTCGTCGGTGATGGCGATCGTGTGCTCACTGTGCGCTGTCCGGCAGCCCGTCGCGCTTCGCAGCGTCCATCCGTCGGCGTCGGTGATGAGTTCAGCGGTGTCGGCCATGACCCATGGCTCCAGTGCGAGCAGCAGCCCGGGGCGCAGCGTGTATCCACGGCCTGGCCGTCCGGTGTTGGGGACGTGCGGGTCCTGGTGCATCGTCGATCCGATGCCATGGCCCCCGAACTCGGCGTTGATCAGGTATCCCGCCTCGCTGAGGACCGAGCCGATGGCATGGGAGATGTCGCCGATGCGAGCACCGGGTCCGGCAGCGGCTATGCCCGCGCTCAATGCGCGCTCGGTCGCGCTGATCATCGCGACGCTCTCCGGAGGCTTTGTCTCGCCCACGATGAAGCTGATGGCCGAGTCCGCGGCGACTCCTGCTTGGGAGACGGCGAGGTCCAGCGTCAGCAGGTCGCCGTCGGCGAGGGTGTAGTCATGGGGCAGTCCATGGAGCACAGCGTCGTTGACGGCCGTGCAGATGTAGTGCCCGAACGGCCCGCGTCCGAAGGATGGCTCGTAGTCGACGTAACAGGACAGCGCCCCAGCCTCGACGATCATGGCCTGGGCCCACCGGTCGACGTCGAGGAGGTTCGTGCCGACCGTGCTACGGCTCTTCAGCGCCTGCAGGATGTCGGCGACCAGGGCGCCTGTCTGGTGTGCTCGGGCCAGTTCGGCCGGGTTCAAGATCTCGATCATGCGGCGCCTCTCACGCATCCAATGATAATCCCGGCCATATTATCCCGGTACTATCATCGGAGCCATGGTCAGGTTGCCGCTCACACCCGCAGAGGTCGAACGCGGACAGCGCCTGGGCGCGCTGTTGCGTCGCGCCAGGGCAGAACGCTCGATGCTCGATGTCGCGCTCAACGCACGTGTCTCACCCGAGACCCTTCGCAAGATCGAGACCGGCCGCGTAGCGACCCCTGCCTTCCCGACCATCGCTGCGATCGCCGACGTCCTCGGGCTCTCCCTCGATGCGGTGTGGGCCGAGATCAGCCAGCGCGAGCGTGGCGAACCGGCCGGCGCTGATCACCACAGGCGCGTGAGCGGGTTGGCCTCCTGAGCCCTGCCACCCCGCAGCTGCGGTGGAGGCGTCGAGGGAGCGTGGGCGAGGCTGTCAACCAGGGCCCCGGTGAGCTCAATCAGCCGGACCGGCGCCCAGCCTGACGCTGACACTGCGGCTCTGGCCCGCTGAGTCGGTATAGCGCAGCCGCACCTCATCGCCGGGCTGGTGAGCCTCCAGCACGCTCGACAACCCGCTGGCGCTGGTGATGGCCGTGCCGTCGACCGCGGTGATGGCCTCACCCGCCCGCAGGCCGGCCTCAGCCGCTGCCGAGCCAGGGACCACGCCTGAGATCCGGGCGCCGACGGCCTCCTGGCTGGACGAGCCGGTCGGCGACAGCTGCACCCCGAGGAACGCCGGGTAGCCGATGTTGACGGTGCTGCTCTCCTGTCCGGACTCGATCTCATCGGCGATGCCCAGCGCCTTGGCGATCGGAATCGCGAAACCGGTGGTGGCGCCGCCGAAGCGGGCAGAGGCCGACGAGGCGGCGGTGTCGATGCCGATCACGCTGCCGGTGGCGTTGTCATACAGCGGGCCGCCGGAGTCGCCGGCCTCGATGTCGGCGTCTACCTGGATCATCCCGGTCAACCGTTCGATGTCGCTGCCGTCGCTGTCGCTGGCGGTGATGGACTGGTTCAGCGCCGTCACCGTGCCCGTCGCCGCGGTCGGCGTTCCACCAGTTCCGCCCGCGTTGCCCACCGCGGTCACGGCGTCTCCGACTTCTACCTTTCCCGAGTCGCCGAGCTTTGCGGTGGCCAAGCCACTGGCGCCCTTGAGCTGCAGGACCGAGACGTCCTGGCTGGGAGCGGTGCCCACCACCGTGGCGGTGTAGCTCTTGCCGGTGCTGACCACTGTCACCGTGATCGCCGTGGAGTCCTCGATGACATGGTTGTTGGTCAGGATCTCACCGTCCGGACTCAGCACGATTCCGGTGCCGGCCGCCTTGCCCTGGCCGTAGTTGACGGTGGTGCTGATGTTGACGACTCCGATTTGCTGGGCGGCGGTGGCCGGCCCAGTGGTCCGGGCCGTGCTCGAGTCGCCGCCGTTGGAGCCGTTGCCGTCGGAGCCGTCGCCGTTGGAGTCGTCGCCGTTGCCGTTGGAGCCGTTGCCGTAGGGCGAGGCTTGGCCGTCGCCGAATGGGTTCGGGCTGTTCGGCGAGGTGACGGTGGCCTGCTCCGATGACTCCGGACCCGACCGCTCTGCCACCGCGATGCCGCCGACCGCCAGCGCGGCCACTGTGGCAGCAGCCACCGAGCCGATCAGCAGCCGGTGCGAGCGCGGCTTGTCGGGGACCGGCGGCGGGCTCCAGTACGGCTGCCCGGGGTAGTGCTGGGCCGCCGACCAGGCCTGCTGGTGGGCGGTCGGCACGTGATACGGCTGCTCCGACGGGGCGCTGGCGTGACCGGCCTGCTCGGGTGTGGACTGGTCGCTCACGCTGACCACCTCGGTTCGTGTCGTCTACCTGTCTGTACGACACGAGCTAACCGGCGCCGGCTCACCGCCAGCTTGGAGATGGACCAGAGCTGGCTGTGAGCGGCGGCGGTCGATCAGCTGTCGCGCTTGGCCACCAGGGTCAGCACGTCATAGGTGGCCACCAGCTCGTCGTCCTGGTTGCGGACGATGAGATCCCATCGCACCTCGCCGTAGGCCTCGGTCTGGCGCGCCTTCTTCTCCTTGCAGGTCAGCTGGGCGCGGATCGAGTCACCGACCTTGACCGGTGTGATGAAGCGCAGGTTGTCCAAACCGTAGTTGGCCAGCACCGGTCCCGGCGCGGGGTCCACAAACAGGCCGGCGACCCGGGAGATCACGTAGTAACCGTGCGCGACGATGCCCCCGAACAGCGGGTTGGCCGCGGCGGCTTCGGGATCGGTGTGGGCGTAGAACGAGTCACCGGTCAGCGCCACGAACTGCTCGATGTCCTCAGCGGTGACGGTGTGGCTGTCGGTGAACAGCACCTGCCCGATAGCCAGATCCTCCAGGTGCTTGCGGAACGGGTGCTCGTCCTCGGTGATCGTCGGCGCGCCAGGTGTCCAGCGTCCGGTGACGGCTGCCAGCGCCCGCGGCGAGCCCTGCACGGCGGTCCGCTGCATGAAGTGCAGCACGCCCCGGACACCGCCGAGTTCCTCACCGCCACCGGCCCGGCCTGGGCCGCCGTGCACCAGCAGCGGCAGCGGCGAGCCGTGGCCGGTGGAGGACCGCGCGTCGTCACGGTCGACTACCAGGATCCGGCCGTGGTGAGCCGCCGCTCCCAGAACCACGTCGCGGACGAAGTCGGGATCGTAGGAGTAGACCGATCCGACCAGCGAGCCCTCGCCCAGGGCGGCGAGCTCGATGACCTCGTCAGCGTCCTGGTAACCGATCAGGGTGGCCACCGGGCCGAACGGCTCCACGGTGTGCACCGCCTCGGCGGTGGCGCTGCGGGCGCGCAACACGGTCGGCGCCACGAATGCCCCGTTCTCGGGCAGCGCCTGGGCAGCCGCGGAGCCCAGGCCGCCGATCACCACATCGGCCCCGGCCTCCAGCTTGCGCAAGTTCGCCGCCAGCTCATCGCGCTGCTCCAAGGTGGCCAGCGCTCCCATCGTGGTGCCTGGGGTGCGCGGGTCACCGACCACCACCTTGGACAGCCTGGCGGTCAGCGTCTCGATGACCGCGTCAAGCTGGCCGGACGGCACGAACGCGCGCCTGATCGCGGTGCACTTCTGGCCGGCCTTGACGGTGATCTCGCGGCTCAGCTCGCGGATGAACAGGTCGAACTCAGGCTGGCCGGTGACCGCGTCCGGGCCGAGGATCGCGCAGTTGAGCGAGTCCGCCTCGGCGGTGAACTTCACCGACTCGCGATTGACCACCGGGTGCTGGCGCAGCTGCCGGGCGGTGGCGGCAGAGCCGGTGAACGAGACGACGTCCTGGCCGGTGAGGTGCTCGAGCAGCCCGTCGGGCGCCGCGCAGACCAGCGAGATGGCGCCCGGGGGCAGCAGCCCCGACTCGACCATGTCGGCGAAGACCTTCTCCGTCAGGTAGGACGTCTGCTCAGCCGGCTTGACCACGACCGGAACGCCGGCCAGGAACGCCGGCGCGAACTTCTCGAGCATGCCCCACACCGGGAAGTTGAAGGCGTTGATGAACAACGCCAGCCCGCGCCGGGAGGTGTAGATGTGCTGGGCCGCGAACGAGCCGTCCTTGGACAGCTGATCGACCGGGCCGTCGATGTAGACCGTGGAGTCCGGCAGCTCGCGGCGACCCCTGGAGGAATAGGCGAACAGCACTCCGATGCCGCCGTCGACGTCGAACTTGGAGTCGAACAGGGTGGCGCCGGTGGCGTAGGACAGCGGGTAGTAGTCGGCTTCGCGCCGGTCGTTGAGGTAGCCGGCCAGCTGCTTGAGGATCGCGGCGCGCTCGGTGAAGGTCAGCCGGCGCAACGCCGGGCCGCCCACCGTGCGGGCGTAGGAGTAGGCCGCGGCCACGTCGACCGGCTCGGTGGACCAGCGGGCCACCGGTTGCGAGGTCGAGGCGTCGAGCAGGTCGAAGCCGTCGCCGGTGGGGGTGACCCACTGGTCACATAGGTACGAGCGCAGCAACTCGGCCACGAGAGATCCCCTTTTCATCCTGGGTCGCCTGCGGATTCGGCTAGAGCAGCTTGCCAGCGACCGGAGCGCAAGCATAGACTAACCGAACGATCATTCGGTTTTGGGGAGAGGTTATGGACGCCACTGCGCAGGAGCCCACGAGGCAGGACGTCATGGGGCAGGACGCCATGGGGCAGGACGCCGAACTGGAGGCGGCCTTCCAGCGACTGATCGCCTCCGACGGCCGGGTCGAGCCACGCGACTGGATGCCCGAGGGCTACCGCAAGACCCTGATTCGCCAGATCGCCCAGCACGCCCACTCCGAGATCATCGGCATGCAGCCGGAGGGCAACTGGATCACCCGGGCGCCGTCGCTGCGCCGCAAGGCGATCCTGCTGGCCAAGGTCCAGGACGAAGCCGGCCACGGCCTCTACCTGTACTCAGCCGCCGAGACGCTGGGCATGAGCCGTGAAGAGATGCTGGACCTGCTGCACGCCGGCCGGCAGCGCTACTCCTCGATCTTCAACTACCCGACGCCGACGTGGGCCGACGTGGCCGCGATCGGCTGGCTGGTCGACGGCGCCGCGATCACCAACCAGGTCCCGCTCACCCGGTGCTCCTACGGCCCCTACGCCCGCGCCATGATCCGGATCTGCAAGGAGGAGTCCTTCCACCAGCGCCAGGGCTTCGAGTCGCTGCTGCACCTGTCGCAGGGCACCCCCGAGCAGCATGCGATGGCCCAGGACGCGGTCGACCGGTGGTGGTGGCCCTCGCTGATGATGTTCGGCCCGCCCGATGACGACTCCCCCAACTCCGCGCAGTCCACGGCGTGGGGAATCAAGCGGTTCTCCAACGACGAGCTGCGCCAGCGGTTCGTCGACATCTGCGTTCCGCAGGCGCAGACGCTGGGCCTGACGCTGCCCGATCCGGACCTGGCCTGGAACGCCGAGCGCGGTCACTACGACTTCGGGGTCATCGACTGGACCGAGTTCCAGGAGGTGCTCAAGGGCAACGGCCCGTGCAACCGCCAACGGATCGCCAACCGCAGGCAGGCGCACGAAGACGGCGCCTGGGTGCGCGAGGCTGCTGCCGCCTACGCGGCGAAGAAGCAGGCGGCCGCGGTGACGGAGGCGGCGTGAGCACCCCACCCAGCCCGCTGTGGGAGGTGTTCGTGCGGCCCGCCCGCGGCTCCAACCACGTCCATGTCGGCTCGCTGCATGCCGCCGACGCGACCCTGGCGCTGCAGAACGCCCGCGACCTCTACACCCGCCGCAGCGAGGGCGTCTCGATCTGGGTGGTGCCCTCGACCGACATCACCGCCAGCTCGCCGGAGGAGAAGGACGCCTTCTTCGAGCCCTCGGCCGACAAGCCCTACCGGCACCCGACGTTCTACGAGATCCCCGACGGGGTCGAGCACCTGTGAGTGAGCACCGCAGCGAGCGAGGAGCGCAGTGAATGACTAGTCCCGTGAGCGCGCCCGGTGAGGCCATGCCCGCCCCTGCCAGCGCCGAGGTGGCCTCTTACGCGATCCGGCTCGGCGACGACGCCCTTATCCTGTCGCACCGGCTTTCGGAATGGTCGGCCCGCTCCCCGCAGATCGAGGAAGACCTGGCGCTGGCCAACATCGCGCTCGACCTGCTCGGCCAGGCCCGGACGCTGCTCGCCTACGGCGGCGCGTTCAGCGGCCGATCCGAGGACGACCTGGCCTACTTGCGCGAGGAGCGTCAGTTCACCAACCTGCAGCTGACCGAGATCGACAACGGTGACTTCGCCGTCACCATGATCAGGCAGCTGCTGTTCTCCTGCTACCAGTACGAGCTCTACCGCGACCTGCAGTCCTCCCGAGACGCCCAGCTGGCCGCGATCGCCGCCAAGGCCGTCAAAGAGGTGGCCTATCACATCGAGCACGCCAGCGCCTGGGTCATCAGACTGGGTGACGGCACCGAGCTCAGCCACCAGCGCAGCCAGGCCGCGCTCGAGGCGGTGTGGCCTTTCACCCACGAGCTGTTCGCAGACGACGAGCTGGCCCGCAGGATCGCCGACCTCGGGGTCGGCCCGTTGCCCTCGAGTCTGCGCCCGGCCTGGCTCGGATCGGTCCAGGCCGTCCTGACGGAGGCGACCCTGAGCGTGCCTGCCGGTGACTGGAAGCCCTCCGGCGGCCGCGACGGCTTGCACACCGAGGGATTCGGCTACCTGCTCGCCGAGATGCAGCACCTGCACCGATCGCACCCGGGGGCTCAGTGGTGACACCAGCAGTGACGATGAGGACCGACTCCGACCTGGAACGGCTGGCGGCGCTGCGGCTGGCCGCCGCGGAGGTTCCCGACCCCGAGATACCGGTGCTGACCATCGCCGACCTGGGCATCCTGCGTGATGTCCGGTTCGCCGTCGACGGCCTGCCCGAAGTGGTGCTGACCCCCACCTACTCGGGTTGCCCGGCCACCGAGGCGATCCGGCAGGACGTGCTGGCCCACACCCGAGGTGTGGACCCGCGGACCCGGGTGGTCATCGAGCTGGCGCCGGCCTGGACCACCGACTGGATCACTGAGGACGGCAGGGCCAAGCTGCGTGACTACGGCATCGCCCCGCCGCGGCCGACCCGAACCGGTCCGGTCGCTCTGAGCCTCACCAGCAGGCCCGCTGGTCACGGTGTCGACGATCCCGCCGCCCCTGCCCGCTGCCCACGCTGCGACTCGGCCGACACCGAGCTGATCAGCCAGTTCGGCTCCACGCCGTGCAAGTCCCTGCGACGCTGCCGGAGCTGCGCCGAGCCCTTCGACGAATTCAAGTCGCTGTGAGCGGCGGCTTTCACGAGCTCACCGTCGCGCGCGTCGAGCCGCTCACCGACGAGGCGTGCGCGGTGCACTTCACGGTGCCGGCCGAGCTGCGCGCCGAATACGACTTCACGCCGGGTCAGCACCTGACGTTGCGCCGGAGCTCCACCGGCGCCTCCGCCGGTCAGGAGGAGCGCCGGACGTACTCGATCTGCTCGACGCCCGCGGACCTGGCCGAGCGCGGCCAGCTGCGAATCGGCGTCAAGCGGATCACCAACGGGGTGTTCTCCGGTTGGCTGACCGGCGGCGTGCGAGCCGGCGACGTGGTCGAGGTGATGACCCCGGCCGGCCGGTTCGGCACCCCGGTGTCGCCGGACAACGAGCGCCACGTCAGCTGCCTGGCCGCGGGCTCGGGCATCACCCCGGTGTTGTCGATCGTCGCCTCGATCCTGCGCGCCGAGCCCGCCAGCCGGCTCACCCTGGTCTATGGCAACCGGACCTCCAACGACGTGATGTTCCTGGAGGAGTTGGCAGACCTCAAGAACAGCTATCCGAGCCGGTTCACCCTGCTGAACGTGCTGTCGGCCGAACCGCAGCTGTCTGACCTGCTGACCGGCCGAATCGACGAGGACAAGGTCGCCATCCTGCTGGACGGCCTGTGCAAGGACGTCGACGAGTGGTACCTGTGCGGCCCACTGGGCATGGTGTCCAGCACCCGCGCCGCGCTGGTGGCCGGCGGGGTGCCCAGCACCGCCGTGCACTCAGAGCTCTTCTACGTCGGCGACGAGCCCCCGGAACCCGTCGTCACGCAGTCCGAGCACGCCGACTCCGACCGCAGCCAGGTCACGGTCACGCTGTCCGGGCGGACTTCGACGATCGCGGTCGGCTACACCGGCCTCAGCATTCTGGACGCCGTGCTGGCCAACCGTCCGGACGCGCCGTACGCCTGCAAGGGCGGTGTCTGCGGCACCTGCCGGGCGCTGGTGACCGCCGGTTCGGTCTCGATGACACGCAACTACGCCCTGGAGCCTGAGGAGCTGGCCGCCGGGTTGGTCCTGGCTTGCCAGGCGCGCCCGGTGACCGCCGAGGTAAGCCTGCAGTTCCAGTAGGCGCAGGCAGCGCCTGATCAGCGCTTACTCCACTAACCTTTGCCGCATGGACGTCAAGGGCGCGGTCCCCATCGGCGGGCAGCCGGTCGAGGAAGTGGTGAACGTCCGGCGGCCGCGCTCTGTCATCGCGTTCGCGTGCTGGTTCGCGGTCGGGGTGGGGGTCGCCTACCTGGGGTTCCGCATCGTCGAGCAGCTGCGGACGCTGCTGTACCTGCTCGCGTTCTCCCTGCTGATCGGCGTGACCCTCGATCCGCTGATCGGCTTTCTGCAGCGGCGTGGAATGCGCAGGCCGGTCGCCGCGCTGCTGACCTGGCTGGCCGTCGTGGTGCTGCTCAGCGCGCCCATAGTGCTCGCCGTGGACGCCGCCAGCACCCAGCTGCCGACGCTGATCGAGTCGGGGCCGGAGCTGATCCGCGACGCCGGAAGCCACCTGGGCCCGCTCGGTGACCGGATCGCGGCCGCCACCGAGTCCTCGACCAGCAACTCGGTCAACCCGACCGACTTCCTCGACTACGTCGTGACCGGCGGGACGCTGCTGTTCACCGCGGTCACCGACATCGTGGTGGTGGCGTTCCTGTCGCTGTACTTCGCGATCGGGCTGCCGCACCTGCGGGAGCTGACTCTCAGGGCGATCCCGGCCTCGCGGCAGGTCCGCGCCACCCGCATCCTCGACGAGCTCATCGTGCAGGTCGGGCGGTTCATGCTGTCCACGGTGGCGATCGCCATCCTGTGCGGGCTGGGCACCTCGATCTGGGCGCTGGCGTGGGGAATCCCGTACGCGGTGATGCTCGGGGCGCTGGTGACGGTGCTCTCCCTGGTTCCGGTGATCGGCTCCACGGTCGGCGGGGTGGTGGTGACGCTGGTGTCGCTGTCAGTGAGCCTGCCCACCGCGATCGCCACCCTGACCTTCTACCTCGGCTACCGGCTGTTCGAGGACTACCTGATCCAGCCGCGGGTGATGAAGTTCTCCGTCGAGCTGCCCGGCGTGATCACAGTGCCCTCGGTGATCCTCGGCGGCGCGGTGCTCGGCGTTCCCGGCGCGCTCTTCGGGGTGCCCCTGGCGCTGATCCTGCGGGTGCTGGTGCGGGAACTGGTCTTTCCGGCCACCGACCAGGCCTGAGGCAGGCGGGCCGAGACTCAGCCGATGATCGCCTCGGCGGCCTGCCGGCCGGCCTCGACCAGCCACCGCGCCGGATCCTGCTGAGCCGCTCGCACCGAGCCCGCCAGCTCGCTCAGGCTGAGCAGGCCGACACCGGGCGCCGCGGCCGCCATCTCCTGGGCCACCGACCCGGCCACCACCAGGGCCGGCACGCCGTCGCGGGCAGCCAGTCGCAGAACGTGCCCGCAGGTCTTGCCGGTCAGCGAGCCGGCGTCGAAGCGCCCCTCGGCGGTGAGCACCAGGTCAGCCCGCCGCACCGCCTCGGGCAACCCGACGAGTTCGCCGATCGCCTCGGCGCCGGGCGTCAGCTGTGCCCCCCAGTAGGCCAGTCCGTACCCGGCGCCGCCGGCCGCTCCGGTCCCGGGCTGGTCCGGGTCGGTTCCCAGCACCGCCGCCAGCCGGCGCAGGCCCTGATCGAGCTCCGCCACCTCAGCCTGATCGGCGCCCTTCTGCGGTCCGAAGACGAAGGCGGCGCCGGTCGGGCCGAACAGCGGGGCCTGCACATCGACCAGCACCCGCACCCCGCCGGGCGGCGGGAGCGCCAGCCGGTCAGCGCGCACCGCCGCCAGCCCGCCCAGACCGCGACCGCCGGGCGGCAGCAGGCCCGCCACGCCCACCAACTGCGCGCCCAACGCCGACAGCGCCCCTGCCCCGCCGTCGGTCGAGGCGGAGCCGCCGAGCGCGATCACCAGGCTGCCCGCGCCGGAGCGCAGCGCCGCCGCCACCACGATGCCCAGGCCGATGGTGTGCGAGCCCATCGGGTCGAGCGGGCTCAACCCGGCGATGCCGCAGATCTCGGCGAGCTCGATGGCAGCGGTGTCGCCCGCGCGCAGGTAACGGCCCAGCCTGGGCCTGCCCACCGCGTCCACGGTGGGCACCGGCGTCCAGCGCGCGTCCGGCCGGTCGGCCGCCAGCACCGCCAGCGTGCCGTCCCCACCGTCGGCCATCGGCAGCAGCACCAGCTCGTCGTCCGGCCGCACCGAGCGCCAGCCCTGAGCCAGCGCCGCGGCGGCGGCCGGCGCCGGCAAGCTGCCCTTGAGCTTGTCCGGCGCGATCAGCACCCGGGACCTCATCGCCGACCGGCGAACCGATCGGGTGAGAGGAAGCCGATGTCGTGGCGGGTCGCTCCGTCGATCACCAGGTCGGCGACGATCTCACCCACCACCGGGACGAACTTGAACCCGTGTCCGGAGAAGCCGAGTGCCAGCACCACCCGGCCCGACGAGCCGGGAGCCATGCCGAGCAGGAAGTCATCGTCGGGAGTCCCGGGGTACATGCACACCTGGCTTGTCACGCACTCGCCCGCGAGGTCGGGCAGGGTATGGGCCAGCAGCTGCTGAAGCCTTTGGAACTCCGACTCCGACACCGTCCGCCGCAGCGTGTCGGGATCGACGTCGACGTCGGACCAGTCGTGGTAGAACGCCGCCTTGACACCCTCGTCACCGGCCTGGTGCGGAAATCCGTACACCTCGAGACGGTCTGCCCCGGGCGCCACCGGATGGCTCCACAGATAGACCGGGAAGCGCTCGGCGTCGAAGTCGGCCACCGAGGTGCGCGGCCGCAGCCAGTGCACCGTCTGGCGCTGCACCTGGATCGGGTATCCGTCCAGGCCGGCCAGCCGCCCGGCCCAGGCGCCGGTGGCGACCACCACCCGCGGCGCCTTCAGGTGCTCGCCGCCGGCCACCAGGCGCACCTGGTCAGAGCCCACCTCGACCTGCTCGACCGCCGTCTCGAACCGCAGTTCGGCGCCGGAAGCGGCGGCCAGCTCGAGGTTGGCCAGCACGCTGGCCTCGGGGTTGACGAATCCGGCGTCAGCCTCATAGACCGCCAGCTGGTCCTCGGGCAGCGCGAACTGCGGGTACTTGGCGCGCAGGCCGGCCGGGTCGAGCACCTCGTGCGGCAGCGACCAGCGCCGGGCCGACGCCAGGGTCCCCGTGACCACCGCGCTGTCGGGCCGGCCGATCATCAGCGCGCCGCATCGGGTGAGCAGCTGAGCGCCGATGGCCGCCGACAGCTCATCCCACAGCTGATAGGCGCGGATCAACAGCGGCACGTAGTCCGGCTTCTCGAAGTAGGCCTTGCGCACGATCCGGGTGGCGCCGTGTGAGGACCCCAGCGGATGCGCCGGGGTGAACTGCTCGATTCCCAGCACCCGTTGCCCCCGGGCGGCCAGCGAGTGAGCCGCCGCCGACCCCATCCCGCCCAGCCCGATGACGATCACGTCGTAGTCGCTCATCCACCCACTCCTGGCGCCTGCTCATCCCCACTCGCTCTTCGCGCTAACGCTCATGACGTTACGGTGTGCGCGTGAGCTGGCTGACCGAACCGGACGAGGACTCCGACGAGCGGCAGCGGCCACCGCGCGACCGGCTCAAGCTGGCAGTCACCATGCTGGCCGGGTGGCTGGCGGTCAGCCTGATCGTGCTGGTCGGGTTGCTCACCTTCGCCGGCCCTCGCTCGACGGACCCGACGGCGCCTGCGTCGCCATCCGGCCCCGCCGCGGCCGGCTCCACCTCGCCCGGCAGCTCGTCGGCGCTCGCCGGCCCGAGCGGCTCACCCGCCGGCTCGCAGCGCCCCGCCGCCGGCTTGCTGCTGCGGGCCGGCGACGACCAGACCGACTGCGCGGCGTACTCCTACGGGCAGGTGCAGGTCTTCTTCGCCCGGACGCCGTGCGCCTCGGTGCGCCGCAGCCTGTTCAGCGCCCGGCAGGACGGCAGGGACGTGGTGGTGGCGGTCAGCACGGTGACCTTCGACAACCCCAGCCAGGCCGCTGACTACCTCGACCTGGTCACCTCGGACGGCACGGGAAACGTCAACGACCTGCTGCGCGAGGGCGGCCGCTACCCGGGCTCGCCGAGCAAGTTGCCGGCGGCCGCGTTCGCGTCCCGGCGCGACGGCGTTCGGGTCGTGGTGGCCGAAGCCGCCTTCGCGCAGGGCCGATCTGACAATCAAGACGCCGGGTTGCTGGCGATCGCGCGGCGGGCCGTCGACGCCGGCTGAGTCAGCCACCGGTCGGGCTCGCGTCACCTCGCGTCGCGTCGCCTCACTTGGCGTCCAGGATGGCCCAACCCCAACGGAGGCGATTAAATCGTGTGCGATCTATCAAGTGGACGGCTCGCCGGGCGCGATCGAGCGGCCTGACCGGGACGGGGCAGGATCAGCCCTGCTTCTTCTCCAGGTCGGCGGTCAGCCGGCGTAACTTCTTGATCAAACGGGCCCGGGCGGCTGCGTCCAGCTCGGTGGCCTCGCAGATCTGAGCCGGCACCCCGGCAGCGCGGCGGCGCATCGCCTTGCCCTGGCGGGTCAGCTGCACGTCTACGGTCCGCTCGTCCCCGGGACGCCGGCTCCTGCTGACCAACTCCAGGGCCTCCAGCCGCTTGACCAGCGGGGAGAGGGTGTTGGACTCCAGGTGCAGTCGGGAGCCGATCTCGCCCACCGACGACGTTCCCTGCTCCCACAGCAGCATCAGGACCAGGTACTGCGGGTAGGTCAGCCCCAGCTCGTCGAGGACCGGGCGGTAGGTGGCTGTCATGGCCCGCGACGCCAGGTAGAGCGCCAGGCACAGCTGGTCGTCAAGACCTTCGGTCGACTCTTGCGAGCGCATCGCCGTCATACCGGCAAGGGTAATCCGGGTTACGCCCTTTGGATGCCTTCAAACTGCCTGATTTTGTCCTACAGCGCCCAACGCTGAGTTACTCACCAGTACGAGGACTGCAGACAGAGCCAGGACCTGCAGACGCAGAGAAGCCCTGCCCGACCCGGCACCCCCGTACCGTCGCGACAGGGCTTCTACTGGTCTTGCATCCCTCGTGTACCCCCGTACCAGGCAAGAATATCGAGCCCAGCACGGGCCACACAAGCGGCAAACTAGTCACCGACCAACTACAGCCCGTGGTCGAACTGGGCCCGGTTTATGCTGCAAACAACGCGCGATTCTCTGCCGGTAGGAGATAGAGTCACTTGTCGTGGCCTCCTCTCCCGACACCGGTGCGCACAGTGCCGACGAAGGCCATCACGCCGACGATAGCCGCCACTCCGATCAAGGCCGTCACGCCGACGAGAAGCGACACGCGGACGAGAGCCGCCACACCGATGAGAGTGATCGCGCCGCCGACGAGAGCCGCCCCACCGACGAGGGCCGTCACCCCGATCAAGGCCGCCCCACTCAGAACCGTTCCTCTCAGAACCGTTCCTCTCAGTCCGGGGCGCCGCATGCGGCGCCGACTCAGAGCTGCGCGTTCTGCGGCGGGGCCGACGTGGTCTGGGTGCATCCGCTGGCGACTGACCGCGTGCAGTTTCGGCGGTTCGGCAAGGACGACACACTGCCTAGCTTCTGGGCGCTCTGTGAAAGTTGCGAGCAGCTCTACCAGGACGGCGAGGACGATCAGCTGATCGCTTTGATGAAGCTGGCCGGCGGGTGGATCTGGCAGGGCACTGACGTTGAGGACGTACTACGCAAACCGGTCGATGTCTTCCGAGAGGCCGACCTCGGCCGCCGGCCGATGGGAAAGTCCTGATCTCGCCCAGCCCCTGATCTCGCACGGCCCGCAGGGTTTCGCACTGCCTCTGGCGCCGCACTCGTCGGGTCGAGGTGAGACCGCGAGCTGTCTGCTTCAGCGGTTGACACGCTCCAGCCGTCAGCCGCAGACGTCAGCGGTCAAGCCGGGAGAAAGCCGTGCTCGGGAACCCGCCGGCCCAGCTTGCGGTATTCACCCACCGTCGCCACGGCGAGGTGGCGCATGCCTATCGGCTGGTCAGCGCTGATCGCGTCATAGGCCGCCGACAGCACGATGTTGCGGATGTCCCCGCCGGCCAGTTCCACCGATTCGGCCAGAAAGTCGAGATCGACCGGATCATGGGGATCCAGCGCCTGCAACTGCTTGAGGTGGCTCTGCCACAGCCGTCGCCGGGTGGCGGCGTCCGGATCGGGAAAGTGCACGATGAAGCTCATCCGACGCGAGAAGGCCTGATCCAGGTTGCCTCTCAGATTGGTCGCCAGGATGGTGATGCCGTCGAACTGCTCCATCCGTTGCAGCAGGTAGGCGACTTCCTGGTTGGCGTAGCGATCGCGTGAGTCACGCACCTCCGACCGGCTGCCGAACAGCGCGTCGGCCTCGTCGAAGAAGAGCACCACATCCAGCGCCTCAGCCGACTGGAACACCTTCTCAAGGTTCTTCTCGGTCTCGCCGATGTACTTGTCCACGATCGCGGACAGGTCGACCTGGAACAGGTCGATGGACAGCTCCTCGGCGATCACGTTGGCGGCCAGGGTCTTTCCGGTGCCGGGGCTTCCGGTGAACAGCGCCGCGATCCCGCTGCCCTTGGCGCGCAGCGGCCCGCGGGCGGTGACCTGGTCGCGAACCCGAGCCCAACTGACCAGCTGGTTCAGCGACTGCCGGGCGTGCTCGGGCAGCACCAGGTCGGAAAAGCTCGGGCCCGCGCCGGTCTGGGCCGAAGCCGCGATCCGGTTCACCCCGGCGCCGCCCGAGCCGCCGACCCGGCGAGCCGCCTCGCGCACCAGAGCGGCCGACAGCGGCTGCTGCTGGGAATCGGCCAGCATCCGCGCGTACCTGGCGGTCTCCAGAACCTCCTCAGGGGTCAGCCGCAGCCCGAGCAGGACATGGCGCAGCTCGTCATCGGAGGAGGCCAGGTCACCGAGCCCGGCGTGCCAGACCGCGGCGCGATCGGTGACCGCCAGCGGACGGGCGTCCACCGCCAGCGGAAACCGGCGCGCCCAGCTCGGATTCCACGGCCGGGCGCCGACCGCGACGACCGGCACCGCAGCCCGCTCCAGTAGCTCCAGGCCGGCCACGTTGGCCGGTTCGCCGAGCAGCTCGGCGCCGGTCACCACCAGGCCGCACCCTCGCAGGCCGGCTTCTCGGGCGGCTGAGGCCAGCGCTGCGAGCAGCTCGGTGTCGGCCGGGCACCGGTGAAGATCCACCGCCAGGCACTGCAGCCCGAGGGCGGCGAACGCGCTGGCGGCCAGTGAGTTGCCGGCCGCGGCGGCGCTCGACCTGACCCACACCAGCGGCACGCCGTTGCTGATCGCGGCCGACAGCACAGCGGTCTCGGCCAGCTCGATCGGAACCGGGAAGCTCAGCATGGCGGCGACCGGCGGATCGGACTGGTCCGAACCGGCGAGAAAGGACACCACCGGATCCGGAGCGCGCAACTGCCGCCCCAGCCACGGCTCCGGGCCCAGCACCTCGATCAGCCGGTGCCGGCGCAGGGGACCGTCCGGGCCGAGCCGGTCGAACCCGTCCGGCGCCAGCGTGGGAATCCCGGACAGCTCCAGGGCCAGCCCGACGCTGGGCCGGGCCGGCGCGCTCAGCCCGCGCAGCAGCCCGAAAGCCATGCCCAGGTTGGCGTCGAGATCCGCGGCGGCGGCGACCGTCAGCAGCCCGGCGTCGACCGGGTCCAGGCCGAACACCTCGCTCAGGCCGGTGAGGACGTCCTGTTCGCTCTCGGCCGGACCAGCGGCGTAGTCGGCACGCAGCACGGCGATGATCGAGTCGAGCTCTGCGCTCGCGCCGCTCCGGTCGCCGGCTGGCTGCTGGCCGCCGGCCGCCTCTGACCGGCGCCGGCCGGCCACCGCGATCCGGTCGACCAGCTCGGCCATTCGCTGTCGCATGGGGTGTCTCCTCCTGCACTGCAGGTCGTTCCCGCTGACGTTTTCAGCCCATCCGGGGTGGTTTAGCCCGCCCGTGCCACTGTTCTCGATAACCAACTGCTAACAGCGACTGCACACTTGCGAACTTGACGTTATGATTTCGGGCAGACGTGAGTGCAAGGCTGATACAGGTTGCCACGTCCTCGGGGGCACTACAAACGCGGCATTCGCCGGTCTTTGTTTCGCGCACTCGAGGGGATGGACCTGTGCTGATCCCCCTCGTCGAACAAGGTCTGGAGAAGCTGGTCCGAGCCGCGCTGCCGCTGCCCGAGCAGGTGGGTGAGGTGTCCTTCGACCCGCCATCTCGAAGCTGGTCTGCCCAGCTCAGCCGGATCACCGTCAGCATGTTCCTGTTCGGGGTGGGGCGCAGCCCGCAGCCGCCCCGCCCGATGCCCGAGCGCGCCGACGCCAACGGCCGCCTCCAGCGGCGCGGGCCACTGCCCATGATCGAGCTGAACTACCTGGTCAGCGCCTGGGCCGGCAACGTCCGCGACGAGCACGAATTGCTCGGCGACGTGCTCGGCTGCTTTCTCACCCATCAGGCGCTGCCATCGGAATTCACCGCCCCCGGACTGCTGTCCAGCGTGCAGATCGCGCTGGCGCCGGCCGATACGGGACGCGTCAAAGACGTCTTCGCCTCCATCGAGGGCTCGATGCGGGCGGCGTTCGAGATCGTGCTGACCACGGCCCTGGACGTCGGCGCCTGGGCGGACGCGGCGCCGGCCGTGCAACGCATCCAGGCCCTCACAGCGCCGATGCCGGCCCGGCTTGCCGGGTCCCAGCCTGCCGGGGCGCCCTGACCGCCATGCTCGTCACCGCAGACACCCGGCTCATCGACATCTCCCCCGGCGGCAACGCCGAGGTGGTGCTCGACATCCGCAACACCAGCACGATCATCGACGGCGTCACCACCCGGGTCATCGGCTTGCCCGCGGCCGGCGTGACCAGCAAGCCGATGCTGCTGCCGCTGTTCCCCGACGCCAGCGGGCAGGTCACCCTCTCGGTCGGCGTGCCCACCAGCTATCCGGCCGGACGGCACGCCGTCACCATCGAGGTCGCCTCGGTCGGGGCCGGCCTGCCCTCGGCCTACCTCGACCTGGACATGCTGGTGGCGCCGCGGCCGGAGCTGTCCATGAGCTGCCGGCCACAGGTCGTTCGGGCCCGCCGGCAGGCCCGGTTCGTGCTCGAGCTGGCCAACGCCGGCAACGTGGCGCTGGACGTCTCACTCACCGCGGTGGACGCCGACCGCGCGGTGAGCACCTCTTTCACCCCGCCGCGGCTGCGGATCGAGGCCGGCGCCGTCGCGGTCTGCGTGCTCAGGGTGCGCGGGCCGCGGATGATCACCGGCGCCGAACTGGACCGCACCCTCACCGTGCAGGCAGTCGGGGTGGCCGCCGGCGCGGCGCCCGACGCTGACCTCGACGGGCCGACGGCGCGTTACACCGGCCGCGACGAGGACGACCTGTGGCTGGAGGAGCTGCGCGCCGAGGCCGACCCGGCCCGGGCAGCCGCCGACGCGGCGGCGGTCGCCGATCCGACGGCCGTGCTGGCGCCGGTCACGCAGAGCGCCGCGGTCCGGTTGCGGCAGCGTCCGATGCTCAGCCGGGGCCTGCTGACAGCGCTCGTGCTGCTGACGATCGTCGGGCTGTGGGCCTCGGTGTTCCTGCTCGGCCTGAGCCAGGCGTTCAAGGGCGAGCCGATGACCAAGCAGGCCCCGGCCTCGTTCTTCGCCGCCGCCGACGCGCCGAGCGGCGGCATCGCCAACGCCGCGTCGGTCACCGACGGCTCAGCCCCGGCCGGCGCGCTGCCCAAGACCGGGCCGCTGCCACCCGGGGTGGGCGCGGTGATCACCGGCACCGTGACGGCGAAAAGCAACCACCTGCCGGCCGGCCGCATCCTGGTGGAGGCGCTGCGCACCACCGACAAGGGCCTGCAGGTCGCGAGTTCGGCGGCCAGCCAGGCCGACGGCACGTACTCCCTCGCCGGGCTGTTCCCGACCCGCTACCTGCTGCGCTTCAGCGCCACCGGGTACAAGACGCTGTGGTACCCGGCCGCTCCCACCCAGGCCGGCGCGAAGCCGGTCACCGCCGACACCGAAGCCGCGACCGGCGGTGTCAACGCCGTGATCACCGGACTGCCCGCCTCGATCCAGGGCAGCATCGACGCAGGTGACACCCTGTCGCCGGTGACCGCGACCGTGCGGGCCACCTCGCTGATCGGCAAGGTCACCAGGCCGGTCGCCAGCACCATCACCTTGACCGGCGGCAGGTACCAGCTGAGCAACCTGCCCGCTCCCGGAATCTACGAGTTGAGCTTCACCGCGCCCGACTACCAGGCGACCACCGTGGTGACCGCCGTCGCCGGCGGCCAGAAACGGTTCCAGTCGACCGTCCGGCTCAGCGTCGGCAACGGCCAGATCGGCGGGGTGGTGACCGACGGCCGGCAGCCGCTGGGCGGAGTCGCCATCACCACCACGGTGAACGGCAAGGACGTCACCATCGGCACCCCCACCACCGGCACCGTCGGCAGCTTCGTGATCCCGGCGCTGCCCACCCCGGGCACCTACGTGATCACCTTCAGCGCCTCCGGCTACGGCGCCCACACCTCGGTGGTGCAACTCGGCCCCGGTCAGAGCCGGTCGGGCTTGAACGTCTCACTCGCCGCCGGCGTCGGCAGCGTCAGCGGCACCCTCGTCGACTCGGCCGGCAACGGCCTGGGCGGAGCGAGCGTGACGGTGGGCGGGGCGCCGACGACGATGTCCTCCACCACGCTGACCACCGGAGCGGTCGGCTACTTCAGCTTCAACGCCCTGCCCGCGCCCGGCTCGTACACCCTGACCTTCAGCCTGCCCGGCTACGCCGGGACCACGATGCCGATCGAGCTCAGCGCCGAAGGCGCCCCGCCACGGATCCAGGCGGTGCTGGCCACGGCGCTGGGCCGGATCACCGGCGTGGTCACCGGCCCGGCCGGCAGCCCGCTGCCCGGGGCGAGCGTGGTCGCCACCGACGGCAAGCAGAGCTGGAAGTCCCAGGCCACCGGCGCCGGCGGCGGCCTTCCCGACGGCGGCTACCTGCTGACCGACCTGGCGCCGGGCGCCTACACCGTGACCGCCAGCATGCCCGGCTTCAGCCAGCAGACCGCGCTGCTGAGGGTCACCGCCGGCGACACCGTCCGGCAGAGCCTGCGGCTCGGGGCGGGCAGCTGAGATGCGCGTCGACATCGCCCCACGCGGCAGCGTCATCGAACCGGGCCGCACGCTGCCGATCACGGTGCTGGTCACCAACACCGGCGAGCTGATCGGCGGGTACACGCTGCGGGTGCTGGGCGCTGACCCCAGCTGGGTGCGGTTGGAGACCGATCAGCTGTCGCTGTTCCCGGGCGCCTCCCAGACCGTGATCGTCAACGTGACCATCCCCGATGGCATCGCGGCCGGCGACCGGCGGATCGCGATCCAGGTCCGCGAGCTGACCCAGCCGTACGCCAACGCCGTCGAGGAGATCGAGCTGCACGTGCCGGCTGCCCCGGCGGTGCACCTGCAGCTGGACCCGGTCACCGTCTACGGCGGCCGGCGAGCCTCGTTCGGCGCGGTGATCCAGAACAAGGGCAACACCACCGTCAGCGGCCGGCTGGCCGGCGCGGACGCCGAGGACAAGCTGCGGTTCGGCTTCGCGCCCGAGGCCATCGCGCTGGCGCCCGGCGAGCACCGGATCGTGGAGCTGACCACCCGGGCCCGGCGGCCGCTGATGGGCTCGCCCATGGTGCGGGTCTTCACCGTGCACCTGGACGAGCGGCACCTGGACGAGCGACACCTGGACGAGCGACACCTGGACGAGCGCGCGGAGCCGGCATCGCCTGGCAGGGCGCGCCTGGCCAGGCGGCTGCTGGACTCCCAGCGCGGCAAGCCGGCGGCGCCCGCGCCGGCCGCCCCCAGACCGGACGTCGCGCCGCTGGCCACCGGGACGTTCCTGCAGCGCCCCTGGCTGTCCCGCGGGCCGATCTCGCTGCTGGGCCTGCTGGCCGCGGTGACCGTGTTCGCCATCGTGATCACCGTCGCGCTGGCCAGGCTGGTGGGCCAGTCGGCCGCTGACCGCGACCTGGCGCTGCAGGTCGCCCAGGCTCGCACCGTCTCCAGCGCCATCGGCACCGCCACGATGTCGGGCACCGTCCGGCTGCTGACCTCGGGAACCCCGGTGCCCGGCGTCGCCGTCGAGGCGTTCAGCACCGCCGACCTGGCCAACGCGATCGCCACCACCGCCACCAGCCCGGCCGGCGCCTTCACGTTGCCCAACCTGCCCGAAGGCAGTTACAAGCTGCGCTTTCGCGGCGCCGGCTTCGTCCAGCTCTGGTATCCGGGCGCGGCCACCGACGCCGACGCCAGCACCGTCGCGGTTCAACCGGGGCAGGCCCGCCAGGGCCTGGACGTCCGGCTCGGCGGTGTTCCGGCCACCATCTCGGGAACCGTCACAGGCGAGGACGTCTCGGCCGCGTCGGTGTACCTGGAATTGCCCAGCGCTGCCGGAGCCGCCGCGCGCGCGCCGTCGGCCTCGACGCCCCCGGGCACCACCCAGGCGATCGTGCGGACCGTCCCGGTCGGCTCGGACGGCCAGTTCAGCATCGCCGACGTGCCCTCGCCCAGCGTCTATGACCTGGTCGTGGTCAAGCCCGGCTACGCCAACGACGTGCAACGGGTCGACCTCGGCGGCGGCGAGGACCGCAAGGGGGTCCAGCTGCGGCTGCGCAAGGGCGACGGCCTGATCAGCGGCCAGGTGAACGGGCCCACCGGCGCCCTCGGCGGCGCCACCGTCACCGCCACCTCGGGGAGCACGGTCGCCCGGACCGTCTCGCTGACCCAGGACAGGGTGGGCGGCTTCACCCTGCTCAGCCTGCCGACCCCGGCCAGCTTCACCCTGGTGGTCAGCAAACCGGGTTACGCGTCCCAGACCGTGACCATCGCGCTGTCGGCGGGGCAGAAACTCAGCGGGGTCGCGGTCAGCCTCGGCCAGTCCGCCGGCAGCCTGTCGGGCAAGGTCAGCCAGCTGCCCAGCGGCAGCCCGGCCCAGGGTGTCACCGTCACCGTCACCAACGGCGCGCTGACCGTGCAGACCGTCACCCAGAGCACCGGCAACGTCGGCGGCTGGACGGTAGGCGGGCTGAGCATTCCCAGCACCTACACGGTGACCTTCTCCCGTGCGGACCTGGCCGGCCAGACCGTGTCGGTGTCGCTGGACCAGTCCGGCGCCATCACCCCGGGCTCCCAGGGCGCGCGGATCACCTCCGAGGGCATCGGCGTCAGCATGCAGTCCTCGACCGCGGTGGTCCAGGGAACGGTCTCCCAGCGCGGCGCCGGCCAGGGCTCCAGGCCGGCGCCCACCGGCGAGGTGCAGATCAACCTGGTGTCGGGCACCTCGAGCTTCGCGGTGACCAGCGCCAGCAAGCCCGACAACCGGCTCGGCCAGTTCGAGATCGGCGGCGTGCCGCCGGGCACCTACACGCTCAGCGTGAACCGGCGGGGCACCAGCCCGACCTCCACCATCGTCACCCTCGGCGCCGGCGAAGTCCGGGTCTACAACCCGGTGCTGGCCGCGCCGGCCCAGATCAGCGGAGTGGTGGCCACCGCCAACGGCCAGCCGCGGCCCGGCTGGCAGGTGCAGCTCTACCTCGCCAGCCAGTACCCGACGGTCATCACCCGGACTGTCACCACCGACAGCGCCGGACGCTACGTGCTACCTGACGTCGACGCCCCGCAGAGCTATGTGATCGAGACCCGGCCGACCGCCTCGGCCGCGGCGCAGGGCTCGGTCACCCGTGAGATCGACGCCAGCGAGCAGTTGAGAGTCGACATCACCGTCCCGAACCCGGGCGGCTGAGTGAGATGACCCGACCACCCTCGCAGGGCCGTGGCATGCCGGCCCCGGAACCAGCTCCCTCAGCGAACCTGCACGCCGTCAGCCGGACCGGCGCCGGCGAGACCGTGGTGGTCGAGCTGGGCCTGGTGAACCACGCCCAGGGCCCGCGGCTGCTGAGCGTGTCAGTGCTGGGCCTGGACTCGTCATGGTTGCCGGCGCCGCTGCATGTCGGCCCGGTGGCGGCCGGCGCCAGCAGGGTGGTCGAGCTGTCGCTGCGGCCGCCTTCGGGCACCATGCCGGGCCGCTACCCGTTCGTGGTCGCCGTGCAGGCCAGCGACCCGGCGGCGGCGCGCTCGTCCGCGCCCCATCTCAGCGGCGTCACCGCCACCACGATGGCCGAGGGCTCGCTGATCGTCGACGAGCCCAGCCGGCTGAGCATGGAGGTCTCGCCCACCGACTCGACGGCGGTCTTCGGCCGCCGGATCGAGGTGCTGCTGCGCAACACCGGCCAGAGCCCGGCCAGGGTCGAGCTCAGGACCGAGGTGTCCCACGGCGCCCACCTGCGGCTGAGCCGGCGTCGGCTGCAGGTGCCGCCCGGCGGGTCGGCCCGGGTGCGGGGCCGGCTGACCCTGAGCCGGCCGCGGATGTTCGGCGGCCGGGCCCGGCACCCGTTCCTGGTGGCGGCGCGCGGCTTGGGCGCTCCGACCAGCGTGACCGGCGCCCTCACGTCACGGCCGTTGTTCAGCCCGCTCGGCATGAAACTGCTGGCCATCGTGACCGTGTTGGGGCTGTGGGCGGCGCTGGCCGGAGCCGGGATCCCGATGCTGGCCAAGTCGGTCCGAGGCAACCAGGCCACTCAGCAGGCCGGAAGCTCGAAGTCCGCTGAGCCCTCGGACTCGGCCACCGGCGGGCCGGGCTCGGGCGGGTCGGGCTCGGGCGGGTCGGGCTCCGGCGGGTCGGGCTCCGGCGGGTCGGGCTCCGGAGGTTCGGGCGGCGCTAAGCCGGCCAAACCGGGGCCGGCCAAGGCGGGACCGGTCCCCGCCACCGCCCAGGCCGCGGGGGTTCGGCTGAACGGGATCGTCACCGGCGCCGCGCCGGCCGGGGTCAAGGTCTCGCTGCAGCCGACGTCGCTGGTGGATGAGAAGGCCGCGGGCGCCCAGCCGGTCGGGCTGTCGGCCAAGGCCGTCACCGAGAGCCGGCGCGGGGCGATCGGCAAGATCTCCGCCTCGCAGCTGACAGCCCGGGCCCAGAGCGCGGTCTCGGCCAAACAGTCCACGCTGACCCGGCAGAACGGGGCCTGGTCATTCGCCGGGATCAGCGCTCCCGGGTACTACCTGCTCACCTTCGCCAAGCCCGGTTACCAGACCCGGCAGTACATCCTCAACGCCGCCGACGCCGACGCCACCGAGCCGCTGCCGGTGGCCATGACCGCCGGCAACGGCAGCCTGACCGGCCGGATCACCGGGCCGGCCGGCGCGGTCGGCGGCGCGACCATCACGATCAGCGACGGCCAGAACGTGGTGGCCACCAGCTCGACCTCCTCCGGCAGCATCGGCGCCTGGAAGGTCACCGGGCTGTCCACCCCGGGCGCCTTCCTGATCAGCGCCAGCAAGGACGGCCTGAGCCTGGAGTCCTCGCTGGTCACCCTGGCCGCGGGCCAGTCCAAGGCGCTGGACCTGGGCCTGAAGTCGGGCATGGGATCGCTCGTCGGCACCGTCCAGGGCCTGGACAGCCTCGGCGTCAGCAGCGGTGTCGGGGGCGCCACCGTCACCGCGACCGACGGAAGCATCACCCGCACCGCCACCACCGTCACCAGCGGGCCGGTCGGCCGGTTCACCCTGCCGGCGCTGCCGGCGCCCGGCAAGTACAGCGTGACCATCGCCGAGCCCGGCTTTCTGCCGCAGACCCATCAGATCCAGCTGGCCGCCGGGCAGTCCAGGGCTGTGGTCGACGCGATGCTGACGCCGGCCACCGCGGTCGTCGGCGGAACCGTCAGCGACTCCGGCGGCCTGGGCCTGGTCGGCGCCGGCCTGGTGCTGACCGGCCCGGCCAACACGTACAAGACGATGAGCGTGTCCAACCCGCCGGGCTCGTTCCGGTTCAACGGCGTGGCGCCGGGCACCTACGTGCTGGGCGCCGAGCTCTACGGCCGCACCACCAGTTACGCCACCGTCACCGCCAAGGTCGGCGGGGTGGCCTCGGTGGCCCTGAGGCTGAACCCGACGCCGGGCGGTGTGCTGCCGTCCAGCTCGCACGTGCGCGGCCGGATCACCGACGCGCGCAGCGGCGGCCCGCTCAGCTGTGACCAGGCCGATGACTACGACCCGCTGCTGCCGCCGGGCAGCAAGGCCAACCTGGACCTGTGCAAGATCAACGTCGGGGTCGACGTCTCCCAGCACGCCGTAGAGGTCGCCTGCGCCCCGGGCGGGGCGGCCAACCCGCTGATCGTCTGCGGCGTCGACCCCAGCCAGGAGTACACCGTCCCCTCGATCGACCTGCTTCCGATCACCGGCCTGCTCCCCGGCCTGCACCGCGTCGTGGTCAGCGCGCCGGGGTATGAGAGCGGCGCCGTCGACGTGCAGGTTCCGCTCGGCGCCACCGTGGAGGCGCCGCAGCTGGCGCTGTACCCGTCGGCCACCGTGGTCGGAACCGTCAACGCCACGGTGGGCAACCTGAGCACCGGCCCGGACCTCAGCAAGGTCGACGACCCGGACGAGCCGGTGCCCACCGGACAGGACTACGCCCACCAGGTCGACTACCGCACCTGCGTGCTGGTGCTGCCGAGCAGCCCGGCGCCGGCGTCACCGCCGACCTGCGCCCTGGCGCCGCCGAGCAGCCCTGGCGGCGTGCAGACCTGCGTGCCGGTCCCGGCGGTCGGCAAGTGCTCGCTGACCTCGACCTCGAACGGCTCCTACACCGTGCGCGGTTTGGCGCATGGCGCCTACCTGGTCTACGTCCACCCGCTCAACCCCGAGTACCGCCCGGTGCCGGGCGCGCAGGTGATCCTGGACCGTGGCGCGACGGGGCGCTATGACGCCAACCTGCACCGGCTCGCCCGGCTGGTGCTGTCGGTGGTGGCGCCCAACGAGTCCGGCGGGCTGGTCAACGCCACCGATCCGGTCACCGTCACCGTCACGCCGGCGCCGCTGGCGGCCCAGCCGCTCATCCGGACCGGCGTCGCCGGGCGGGTGCGGATCGTCGCGCTCGGTCCCGGCTCGCACACCGTGGCCGCGTCCAAGGGCGCCAACAGCGGCACGATGTCGGTGCCGGTGGGTGAGGATCAGGAGCTCAACACCCAGCTGGCGATGACCCAGTCGATCCCGCAGTTGATCGGCTGGGTGAGCAGCTCCTACACCGGTTCGAGCCAGGGCCTGGCCAACGCCTCAGTCACGGTCAGCGGGGTGGTCGCCTATTCCGGCACGACCCCGATCCGGGCGCAGGTCAACGTGGTCACCGACTCGCGCGGCTGCTTCGCGGTGACCGCGGACGGCAACGCGCCGACCTCGGGCATGGGCGCCTGCGCGACGGACTTCGCCGACATCCCGCGGGCCCGGCTTGCGCTGGTGGTCGGCCAGGCCGATGTCAGCATCGCCGCCAGCGATTTCAACGCCTACAACGTGACCGGCCTGGCGGTGACCACCGGCTCGCTGATCGCGGTCAACCTGGCGCCGACCGCTCGGGCCATCTCGGGCGCGGTGACGATCAACCCGGCGGACGCGAGCGTCAACCGCTCGAATGTCAACATCACCGTCAACCGCAAGGCGACCGGGACCGGCGTGGTCGACGTCTCGGTGGACGCCGACGGCGCGCTGAGCTGGACGGACTCGGAGTACCCGCAGGCCGGCCTGGTCCGGCCGGGCAACTACCAGCTCACCGCCAGCCTGCCTGGTCACGCCAGCGCCACGGTCAGCTTCAGCTGTGCCCTGGGGGTGGACTGCGTGGTGCCGACGATGGAGCTGCGCCAGCTCGGCAGCCTGGAGATCTCGCCGGTCGACAGCGGCGGCAGCGCTGTGACGAACGCGATCTTCGTCCTGTCCGGCGGCGGCTCGACGCCGGTCACCCAGACCGCGCCGCCGGGCTCGGCCAGCGTCACTTTCAACGGCCTCACCCCTGGCGCGGCGTACAAGGTGCGCATCCAGGCGGCCGGGCACGCCTTCGGCAGCACGGGCGTCGACATCGCCGTGACCTGCGCCGACGGCGCCACCAGCATCTCCATCGCAGCCGGCGCCCAGTCCAGCTGCGTGGCCACGCTCAACGCCCGCGGATCGATCGTCGGCGCCACCCAGGCGGTGTTGGGCGCCGACATCACCCAGGCGCTGGGCAACGTGCTGCTCACCGCGACCTTCTGCGGCGCGAGCGCGACGGCGCTGGCGCACTGCCCGGCGACAGCCGGAGCCACCGGTTTCACCGCCATCAGCGACAGCGACGGCCAGTTCCGGATCACCGGGACCAACTCCCGGGACGGCCTGGCCGCCGGCGGTTGGGTGGTCGACATGTCCGCGACGGGCTACACCGCCCAGCAACGCGAGTACTTCCAGGTCAGCACCGGTGCCACCGACTCCACCCGAGTGCTGAAGCTCAACGCGAACAAGGTCAATCTCAAGGTCGGCGTCGCCGACACGGCCTCGAACGCCAGCGCTGACCTGGTCACCGACGCGACCCTGGTCCTGACGCCCAGCGACGGCAGCCAGGCCGCGGTCACCCAGACCACGGTGGGGACCGGCAACCTCTACCAGTTCAACGCCATCGTGCCGACCACGTACACCTTGCAGATCAGCGGGCCGAACATCGCCACCCTGAACGTGCAACTCACCGTGTTCGTCGGAGTGGCCAACCAGACGATCTACGTGCGCACCGATGTCCGGACGAGCAGCATCTCGGGCATCGTGTCCGGTGAGCAGGGCACCAGCCAGGTCGCCAGCCCCCTCGACGGCGTCACCGTCAGCCTGATCAGGATCAGCGACAGCAGCGTCGTCAAGACCACGACCAGCGGTGGGGACGCCGGCGCCGGGTTCTTCGGGTTCAGCCCGGTGGCCGATGACTCATACGTGGTGCGGTTCGCCAAGACCGGCTACCTCACGCTGAACAGCCCGACCTCGGTGAGCTCAGGGCAGAATCCCACGTTGAGCCCGTCGCTGGAGCGGGTGAAGAACAACGTCGTGGTCACCTTCACCGCCAGCAACGGCTATGCGGTGGACGGCGCCAAGGCCTACCTGACCGCCAGCCCGCTCAACAGCAACCCGCCGCAGGCGCCGCAGACGCTGACCGGCACGGCGCCGTCGTACACCACGACGTTCAACTCGGTGCCGTCGGGAAGTTGGACGGTCTGGATCGAGTTGCCCGCCAATCACCATGGCAAGGTGATGTCAACCGGTGGCTCCCCGACCCAGGTGAGCGCCACTTCTCCTTATGCGATAACGGTGTCGGGCGCCGGCTCCGGGGTGAGCACCTCGGTCGGCTTCACCATCGCCGAGGTCCAGCTGGATCTGAAGGTGCTGGCCACCCCATTGGCGTTGGACACCAACCCGGCGCCGGCGACGGTGTCGCTGGTGGTCAAGCAGGGGACGACGACGCTGTACACCGCGGCGTCCTTCCCGACCTCGACCTCGACCGTCAGCAATGTCTCCTCGATCTGGGTCGTCCCGTCGCTGGCGTACACGCTGACAGCCAATCCGGGAACCAGTCACGGGGTGGGCTGGACCACGGCGACCCAGTCGGTGACGCCGGCCTCTTCGAGCACGCCGACCTCGGCGCAGGTCTCCTTGACCCAGAAGGGCGGCTCGCTGGCCATCACGGTCAAGCAGAGGACCGGGGGCGCGCTGGTGGAGGGGGCCACCGTCAGCCTGTTGCCGGCTGATGCGTTGGTGACCGCGCCGACCGATGACGTCAGCGACAACAAGGGTCTGGCCAATTTCAGCCAGCTGCCACCGGGCGATTACGACGTCACCGCGACGAAGACGACCACCACTGGTTCGGGGGCCACCGCGGTCACCACCACGCAGACGGGCACCGTCACCGTCACGGTGACCGCCTCGACCACCGCGCAGGCGGTCAACGTCTCCATCGCGACGGTTCCCTGACGCCGCGCTTGGCATGCTGACTGGTGGCAGCGGCTGTGCGGCAGCGCCGGTCGCGCTCCGAGTCGAGCGCGCCGGCCGCGAGTCGAGCCGTCGACTGATCGGGCCCGGGTCGCGGGCTAGCGGTGCGTGAGGAGCTGGGCGGCCGCCGGCGGCTGGCTCACCAGCGCTGTCCGACTCGCGGCTTCGGCGTCTCGCGTGGCGAGGAACAATCCAGCGACCAGGACGAGCACGACTATCAGCAGCGCTGTCACCTTCAGCCCGCGTCGGCGGGTGCGGCGCCGGGCCGGCTCGCCCTGCTCCGTCGCCCGCCAAGGGCCGGGAGGTCGCGAGGCTCCGGGCGTTCGCTCGCTGATCGCGGTGAATCCGTGCCGCTCGTACAACGCCCGCCGCTGCGAGCTGGAGATGGTCTCGTAGGCGGCGGACAGCTCGGCGGCGTAGCGGATGGCGCCGTCGCGGGTGGCGCGGTTGATCTCCAGTTCGTAGGCGGCACGGATCCGCTCATCGGAGGCGTCACGAGGCACGCCCAGCAGCTGGTACGGATCCTTCTCGGCCACCGTCGAACGGTACCAAGGCCGGATGAGAAGTGTTCGCATCTTCTGGGCCGAGACGGTGTCGAGCGTTCCTCAGCCACTGTCCTCAAGCGTTCGATGCCCCATGCGGCCGTCATTGCCGGCTCAACCGCTGACTGCGTCTGGGTGTTCGGGTGGGCTCGATCCAGGCGGGCGGGGTCCGGTGGGGGTCGCCGTCGGTCATCTGGCAGGTCCCGCCCGCGCGTTCGAACTCACGGTGGTGATAGCCGCAGACCAGCGTGAGGTTGTCCAGGTCGACCGTGCTCCTACCTCATTGCCGGTTGATGCGGTGGTTGCGTCTGGGTGTTTGGGTGGGGTCGATCCAGGCGGGCGGGATCCACTGGGGGTGGCCGTCGGTCATCTGACAGCTCCAGCCGGCGCGGTCGAACTCACGATGGTGATAGCCGCAGACCAGGGTGAGGTTGTC
>DASWNX010000021.1 GCA_036399055.1 Jatrophihabitans sp. | reverse complement strand
CAGGCCGGCGCTCACCAGCAGGCGGACGGCTACCGGGCCGGTGTTGGTGATCTTGGTCCGCTTGTAGTTCTCGGTCCCGACCTTCTTGGACTTGAAGTCGATCTGATCGGGTCTGGCCGCCAGCACGCCCGAGGTTTTGGTCGTGGTCTGGTCCAAGTGCTCCGCCGCCACTGGCCCAGCAGGTGCGACAAGCACCACGAGACTCATCAGGACAATGGTCGTCAGCTTCGTAGGCATCGCGCGCCCCCTGCTTGCAGCGTCCCACCTGGCGAGGCGGATGTCCATGGGCGAGGCGGATGTCCATGGGCGAGCAACCGGGGCGAGTGGCCGATTCTGAGAGGATTGACTGCAGAGCGTAAGAGTCTCATAACAGGCCGTAGTCGGACTTTGCCCTTGAAAACTAAGGCTAATATCAACTCATTCCAGCTTTACAGCACGTCGGCTGTCGTCTACTCTCTTAACAGTCGCTTAGCACCGATTTTACGAGCGGCTCATAGCAGCATGAGTACTTAAGGGCTTACACAGCCGCCACGCGCTGTCGGGCCCCACGATCGTTCCGCAGGACCGCACCCGTCGCGGCCTCTCAGGTTGGGGAGACAATGCTCCGCAGTGCCAATGCCCAGGGTTTGACCGCTACCGGCCCGCTGTCGCGGCGCGCCAGCGCTTTGCTAAGCGCCGTGGTGCTGGCAGCCGGCGTGCTCGCCGGCGGCTTCACCGGGATCCCCGATGCTGCCGCGGCCACCCCCGACTCAGCGCTGGACGGCTCCCAGTCCTCGCTGGCCGCGCCGTCGTGCTGGGCCGTCAAGCAGCTCAAGCCGGCCAGCGCAGACGGCGTCTACTGGCTCCAGACCACGCAACTCCTCGCGCCGGAGCAGTTCTACTGCGACATGACCACCGATGGCGGCGGCTGGGTTCTGGTCGGGCGCGGCCGGGAGGGCTGGAGCTGGAGCCACACCGGCCAGGGCAGCGCGGCGACGCTGCGCACCACCCCCAGCGGCACTGGCGCCTTCGCTCCGGCGGCGTTGCCGTCCGCGACCGTGCAAGCCTTGCTGGGCGGCGGCCGGGTCGACGCCCTCACTGACGGCATCAGGGTCCGCCGCGCCACCAACCTCACCGGCACCTCCTACCAGGAGATGCGGATCATGGCCTCGAACCGCTCCGCCTGGACCTGGGCAGTCGGCGGCGGCGTGCTGTTCTCCGGCATGAAGATCAACGGCGCCAGCTACGGAGGCGGCAACACCCAGTCGTGGGCCAGCAGCAGCAAAGAGCAGGGCCTGCTGCGGCTGACCACCAGCGAGTCCTCGACCCACAACTACAAGATGGGCTGGTCCTACGGCAACACGATCGCCGGCCAGAACAACGCCACCAGCTACCTCTGGCAGTACGCCAGTGAGAAGTCGGCGCTGCCGTTCACCCAGGTGTTCCTCCGGCCGAAGCTGACCACGGCCGGCTTCCAGCCGATCCCGGATCAGGGGCTGCCGGCCAGCACGGTGCGCCCGATGGTCTCCTCGACGACCTCGCCCAACACCCCCTGGGGTGTCACCGGCATCGCCGGCGCGGTCAGCGAGCTGAACATGGAGGTCGAGACCTTCGCCCAGATCGGCGATGTCATGTACGTCGGCGGCGGCTTCCAGAAGGTCCAGAAGGGCGCCAACCCGGCAGCGGCCGATTCGATCGCCCAGCCCTGGCTGGCCGGCTTCGACGTCAACACCGGCGCCTGGCTGTCCAGCTTCCGGCCGAGTCTCAACGGCATGGTGTGGGACCTGCAGGCCACTCCGGACGGCAAGCTGGTGGTCGGCGGCGAGTTCACCATGGTCAACGGCGTCGCCGGCGTGAACGGGCTCACCGAGCTCGACCCGATCACCGGCGCGACGGTCGCAGGCTGGACCGCGACGGTCGACTTCGTCACCACCGAGATCGGCGCCGGCGCGCAGGTCAAGGCCATCGACTACCAGGACGGCTACCTCTACATCGGCGGCCGGTTCAACCGGGTCACCGGCGGCGTGCCGGTCAAGGGCCCTGTCACGGTCGGCCGCGCGGCTCGGCTGCGGGTCTCTGACGGCATGCCCGACGGCGCCTGGAAGCCCAACTTCGACGGCTCGGTCATCGAGCTCGACGCCAGCGCCCAGGGTGACCGGGTCTACTTCAGCGGCTACTTCAACAACGTCAACGGGGTGGCCTCGCCCAACGTCGGCGTCATCAGCACCGCCACCGGCGCCGCGTCGGTTCCCGGCCTGGCGCAGTACCAGCCGAGCCTCGGCTCCGGTGACAACACCTACCAGCAGGCCATCAAGGAAGACGGCGACGGCGTCTGGGTGGGCGGCTCTCAGCACATCCTCAGTCGGTACGCCCGTGACACCTTCGCCCGCCAGAGCTCGCACATCACCCGGTCCGGCGGGGACCTCCAGACCATCGGGATCTCCAACGGCGTGCTCTACGCCAGCTGCCACTGCGGCAACTACAGCTACTCCGGCACGTTCGACTACAGCAACACGATCCCGACCGCCGCCGACGTCCACAACATCAAGTACATCGGCGCCTGGGATGCCCAGACCGGGGAGTACCTGCCCGAGTTCTACCCCAGCGGGCTGGACACCCGGTCCGGGATCGGCGGGTGGGAGTTGACGCCTGACTCCAACGGCTGCCTGTGGTTCGGCGGCGACTTCAAGCAGGGCTCCTACCAGGGCTCCGGTTACCAGTGGCTCGGCGGCTTCGGCAAGTTCTGCCAGCGCGACT
Organism: Jatrophihabitans sp.; assembly: GCA_036399055.1. NCBI lineage: Bacteria > Bacillati > Actinomycetota > Actinomycetes > Jatrophihabitantales > Jatrophihabitantaceae > Jatrophihabitans > Jatrophihabitans sp. Next base: position 158,104 of record DASWNX010000021.1, on the reverse strand, counting down.
CGACCGCGCCGACCACACCGGCCAACCTGCGCTCCAGCACCGCCACGACCGGGCTCAAGCTCAGCTGGGACGCCGCTAGCGACAACTCCGGATCGGTGCGCTACGAGGTGTTGCGCGATGACCGGGTGATCATCTCCACCACCGGCCTGTCATACATCGACACCACCGGCTCGGTGCCCGCGAACTACTGGGTGCGGGCTGTCGACAACGGCGGCAACCGGTCGGCCACCTCGGCGAAGCTGAGCGTGCTGCCGCCGGACACCACCGCCCCGACGGCGGCGATCACCAGCCCGGCCGATGGCGCGTCGGTGTACGGCCCGACCACTGTCACGGCCACCGCTTCTGACGACACCGGCGTGGCGGGGGTGGACCTGCTGGTCGACGGCACGGTGGTGGCCAGCTCGACGACCGCGCCGTACAGCTTCACCTGGTCGGCCACCGCGGTGGGCAGTCACACCTTGCAGGCGCGAGCACGTGACGCCGCGGGCAACACCGCGACCTCGGCGAGCGTGAGCGTGAACGTGCCGGCTGACACCACCGCGCCCGGCGCGCCCGGCGCGCCGAGCAGCACCGGGGTGACCACCACGGCCGCGACGCTGGCCTGGACTGCGGCTGCCGACGATCGCGGGGTGACGGGGTACCAGGTGCTGCGCGACGGCACGCAGGTCGGCCAGAGCGCTGAGCTGAGCTTCACCGACACCGGCCTTACTCCCGGCGCCACCTACAGCTACACCGTCCGGGCGGTGGACGCGGCGGGCAATGTCGGAGCCGACAGCGCCCCGGTGTCGGTGACCACCCTGACCGAGATCCCGCCGGTGTTCACCGACGCCTTCAGCGGCGCAGACGGTGCGCCGTGGGCGCCCTCCTGGACGGCTACCGCGGGCAGCGGGGCCGTCGACATCCAGGGCGGGGCCGGCCGGCTGGCGGTCGAGGATGTGTCCGGGGCGTACAGCCGGGCTCAACTGACCGGCTTGGCCGTCCAGGCGGACAGTGAGGTGTTGACTTCTTACACCTGGTCCTCGAACACCGCGTTGAGTTACCTGAGCGTGTATCTGCGGGGTTGGGGTGGGTGGCAGAACGGTTACCGGCCGCGCAATGGCTATGGGCTGCAGTTGCAGTCGAACTCGGCGACGGTGACGGTGCAGAAGAACGTCAACAGCGTGACCAGCACGGTGCAGTCGGTGGCCGGCGCTCAGGCTGTGACGACTGGCAAGCAGTGGCTGCGGTTGCGGGTGAGCGGTTCAACGATCCAGTTCAAGATCTGGGCCGATGGGGCCGCCGAGCCGGTGGCGTGGAAGTCGACCAACACCGACACCGGCGTGACGGCCGCGGGGCAGCTGTTCCTGTCCGTGGTGCGCGGGGGGACGAACGTGGGCGCCAAGTCGGTCTCCCTGGACGATCTCGCCGTGTGGGACGCCCCTAGCGCCCCGTAACCCCGTCGGCGCCGCGAGCGTCGAAAGCCATGGCCGCAAAGCCCCTCCTGAGTACCTCAGGAGGGGCTTTGCCGCGTGTGAGGTCTACCCCGATCACGGCATGTAAAGTCCTAGTTACATCACTGTAAGTAATTAATTTTCATAAATGTCGAGAAATTTCCACGCGATCATGAATTAGCTGGTAAAGCCCCGCGTGGTGGCGGCTACGAGGCCCTGGTCCCAGAGATGACGGGCTGTATCGGCACACCCTTGATTACTTTCAGGTACTGACAGTGGTTTGAAAAACACGTACGGTAACCACTCAGCTTGGCGGGGGCGCTGACGATAAGGGCGTTAACCGACTACTAGGAGTAATCATGCGTCGCCACCACAGTGCTCGTAAGAGCGCATACACAAGGTCCTGGGTCGGCGCGTCACTGGTTGCCCTGGTCGGCGCCGGCGCGGTGACCGCGCTGAACCTGTCCTCGACGACCGCGGTGGCCAGCGCCTCCACCGTCAACCTGGTCGCCAACCCCACGCTGAGCAATGGCACCGCCGGCTGGTTCACCCGCTCGGGCGGCTCGCTGGCCATCGTCGCGGGCCACGACGGGCACCGCGCGATCCGGCTGCGCAACGAGACCGCCGCCCCGCTCACCCTGGCGCTCAACGACAAGGTGAACACCGTGCGCGCGACCCAGGCCGGCGCGACCTACCAGGCCAGCGCCTGGATCCGGACGGACGCGCCTGGCCTCACCGCGGCGGCACGCATGATGGAGTACCAGCGCCTGCTGTACCGCGGGGAGAACCGCGCCAGCGCCTGGCTGCGGACCACCGGCTGGGTGAAGGTCAGCGCCAACTACACCGCCAAGGCGAACCAGAGCACGATCGACTTCAACATCCTCGCCTGGTCCCTGCCCCGCGGTAAGAGCCTGCTGGTCAGCGAGCCCAGCCTGGTGCTGCTGTCCCAGCCGGTCCAGCCCGCTCCGGTGAAGAAGCCGGCTCCTGCGCCGACCACCTCGGCTCCGGCCCCGGCTCCGACCACCTCGGCTCCGGCTCCGACGACCTCGGCTCCGGCTCCGGCTCCGACGACCTCGGCTCCGGCCCCTGCTCCGACCACCTCGGCTCCGGCCCCGGCCCCGACCACCTCGGCTCCCGCTCCCAGCGGGTACCGGCTGGTCTTCAACGATGACTTCAACAGCATCGACCGCACCAAGTGGAACGTCCGCAACAACTCCTGGGCACGCAACGAGGAGTCGATCGTCACCTCGCGGTCGGACAACGTCTTCGTCAGCGGCGGCGCCCTGACCATGCGGGCGATCAACGAGACCTACACCGTCGGCAGCACGACCCGGCAGTACACCTCCGGCTACCTCGACACCATCGGTCGCGGGTCCTGGAAGTACGGCCGCTTCGAGATGCGCGCCAAGCTGCCCACCGCCCAGGGAATGTGGCCGGCCTTCTGGTTGCGCAACAACACCACCCTCGGTGAGCTCGACATCATGGAGGCCGTCGGCGGCCGGGTGAACCAGACCGTGCAGACGGTCCACCAGTCCACCAACGGCGACCTGGCCAAGGCCGGGCACGAGGACACCCTGCCCAGCGGCAACACCAGCACCTGGCACACCTACGCGGTGGACCGTCAGCCCGGCTACATGAAGTGGTACGTCGACGGCCGGCTGGTGTTCTCCAAGACCCAGTCGCAGCTCACCTGGCTCGACCCGAGCTTCAACGAGCCGATGAACATCCGGCTGAACCTGCAGGTCGGTGGCAGCATGCCGAACTGGTACGGACTGCCGGTCAAGGGCGCCCCGCTCGGCGCCAGTGACTTCGTCATCGACTACGTGCGGGTTTACCAGCTGGGCTAGCGAGCCGCGGCTAACAGCGATCTAGCTGCTGACATATGCTTCCGTGGTCCCGGTCCGCGATCCAAGGACCGGGCCCACGGGGGCAGAGTCGTTTACATGGATGATCTGAGATCAGCACAGCACGACAGCGCTCCCGAGGCGCCCGCGCCCAGCCGCGGCAAGCCCGGCCGCTGGTTGGCCGTGGCAGTTCTGGCCCTGCTCGCCCTGGCCGCGACGGTCACTGCGGCGGCGGTGTTCGGTCAGGATTCCAAGGCGAGCTGGCAGTTGGTCTGGTCTGATGACTTCAACGGATCAACCCTGGATGAGTCCAAGTGGAACGCTGAGGACCATTCCACTTTCGGAGAAGGAAATCTGGAGCTGGCCTGCCTGATGAAGCGTTCGAAGAACGTCGAGGTGGCCGGGGGCATGCTCACCCTGCGGGCCGCCCGGGAGAATCCACCGGTGATCTGCGGCGACAAGGACTCCCGCTTTCCCCGTGGCCGTTCCTACACCTCGGCGATGCTGAGCACCGAAGGCAAAGCTGCCTGGCACCACGGCCGTTTCGAGATGAGGGCCAAGCTGCCGCTGGCCGCCGGCAAGTCCAAGGGACTGTGGCCGGCGTTCTGGATGCGTCCGGCCAACGGCTCCGGCGACGGCGAGCTCGACATCATGGAGGCGATCGGCACCGGGGACAGCCAGGACCCCGAAGCCGGGTCGGTGCACCACACGTTGTGGTACGACGGAAAGGGCACCTTCGCCAAGCAGTCCTACTCCGCCCCGGTCAAGGGCGGTCCGGCGAGCGGGTTCCACACCTACGCCGCGGAATGGCAGTCCGGCGTGGTGCGGTGGTACGTCGACGGGCAGTTGACCTTTGAACGCGACCGGGCGAACGCGCCCTGGATAGACGAGGCTTTCGCCGGCGAGTTCTTCCTCCGGCTCAACCTCGCGGTGGGCGGCCGCTGGCCCGGCAGCCCGAACTCCGAGACCGGACTTCCGGCTGACATGGTGGTGGACTGGGTGAAGGTGTCTCAATGGCGTTGACGAGCATGTCCGACTGGCGAGCTGATGCGACCGTGTGGCCGTTGGTCACCGCGGTCGTGCCCACCATGAACCGCCCGCAATTGCTGATTCGCGCCGTCCAGTCGGTGATCGATCAGGATTACCCGGGCGACATCGAGTGCCTGATCGTCTATGACGGCACCGAGCCGGTCATGCCGGAGGTCGCCCTCCGCGACGGGCGCACGGTGCGGGTGCTGGTGAACAACCGGACTCCCGGCCTGGCGGGTAACCGCAACACCGGCTACGTGGCCGCCACGGGTGAGCTGGTGGGCTCCTGTGACGACGATGACGAATGGCTGCCCGGAAAGCTGCGCGCCCAGGTCGACCTGCTGCGCAAGCACCCCGAGGCTTCCGCGGCGGCATCAGGTTTCGTCTACCACTACCGGGGCAAAGACATCCCCCGGTTGGCCTCCTTGCCCGCTCTGACGTTCGCCGACCTGCTCAACGACCGGCACATCGAGGCCAACGCCTCCACCTACCTCATCCCTCGCGCCGAGCTTCTCAGCGTGATCGGCCTGGTCGACGAGCAGCTGCCGGGCAGCTACGCCGAGGACTACGAGCTGCTGTTGCGAGCAGCTCGGCAGGGCCCGATCGTCTGCGTCGAGCAGGCCCAGTCGCGGGTGTACCTGCATGACTCGTCCTTCTTCGCCAGCCGCTGGCAGACCATCAACGACGCTCTGACCTACCTGCTTGAGCGGGTGCCGGAGTTCGCGCAGGACCCGGCCGGCCTGGCCCGGATCGAAGGCCAGATCGCGTTCTCCCACGCGGCATTGGGAAATCGCGCCTCGGCGGCGAAGTGGGCGCTGCGGTCACTGCGCAAGTCGCGCCGCGCCCGGCAGAGTTACGCGGCTCTGGTGGTGGCCAGCCGCCTGGCCAGCGCCGACCGGGTGCTGGCCACAGCCCGCCGGTTCGGTCGCGGGATCTGAGCATGAGCAGGCCGCTCGCCCGAACGCGGCAGCTTCCGGCGTGGCCGGTGTACGCGCTGTTCGCCGGCTTCCCGGTCTGGTGGTTGCTGGGCCTGGGCGCGTTCGCGGTGATCCTCATCGCCATCCCGATGTTCCTGCTGCTGATCCAGCGCAGGAACGTCGAGGTGCCGGCGGCGTTCTGGTTGTGGATCGGCTTCGTGGTGTGGGCCTGCGTGGCCGCGCTCACGCTGACCTCCGGATCGCGCCTGATCGGCTTCAGCGTCCGGATGGGCAACTACGTCGGCTCCAGCATCGTCTTTCTCTACATCTACAACGGCCGGGACCAGCTGAGCAACCGCACGGTGCTGCGCGCCCTGGTGCTGTTCTTCGCCGTCGTGGTCATCGGCGGCTACCTGGGGGTGCTGGCGCCGCGCGGGGACTTCTCGACCCCGATGCAATCCCTGCTGCCGGCGAATATCGCCAACAACGAGTACGTGCGCACCCTGGTGCACCCGTCCTTCGCCGAGGTGCAACGGCCCTACGGCTCGCCGCGCACCTTCTACCGTCCGAGCGCTCCGTTTCCCTACACCAACAGCTGGGGATGCAACGTCGCTCTGCTGGCGCCGCTGATGGTGGCCGCGATCATGACCTTCCGGCGCCCAGCCGCGCGGCTGGCGATAGCGGCGCTGCTGGCCGCGGCTCTCGTGCCGGCGTTCGCGACCCTGAACCGGGGGATGTTCCTGGCCCTGGGGCTGGTGTTGGCCTACGCCTCGATCCGGTTGGCCTTGCGTGGCCGGTTGCTGCCGCTGTCGGTGGTGCTGGGCGGAGCCTCGGTGGGCCTGACCGTGGCGGTGTCGGTCGGCGTGGTGGCCAGGCTGCAGGAGCGGCTGCATTACAGCCGCACCAACCTGGGCCGGGCGACCATCTACCGGGAGGCGTTCGACGGGGCGGTGGACTCGCCGGTCTTCGGCCACGGCGCGCCGCAGCCGTCCCAGACCTTGGATGTGTCCATCGGCACCCAGGGGCAGGTGTGGAACGTCATGTTCAGCTATGGCTTCGTGGCGCTGGCCCTCTTTCTCGGCTGGTTCGCCCTGGTCGTGCTGCAGAGCTGGCAGGCCCGCAGCCAGGCCGACCTGTGGGTGCACGCGACGCTGTTCGTCGCCTTCGCCACGTTCTTCTACTACGGCTATGACGGCCTCCAGCTGACGGTGGTGATGGCCGCGGCCGCGATGGCGCTGCGGACCTACCGAGGTGAGGTGGCCGCCGCCGCGCGCCGCGCAGCCCCTGCCGGCTCGGCGTCGCGGCAGCTGGCTGCCCGATCCTGACCCGGTGCCTGCCCCGGCGTGCTGCCCGAGTCTGACCCGGCGCCTGCCCGAGTCTGACCCGCGTGGGCGCGCCTCAGCTCAGCGGACCGCGCGCCTGCTGAGGCGGGCCGGCTTGCTCGCCAGCAACTGAGAGACAGCCGCGGCGAAGCGCGCCACCGTCTGGCTCACGTCGCTGGTGTCAGCGCCGACCGACAGGGCCGCTGGATCGAGCACCGCCCGATCGAGTGCGGCGTGCAGCTCGGTCTCGGACTGGGCGGCGATCAGCCGGCCGTCGCGGGCCAGCTGCCGGACGAAGGCCACCTGATGGTCATCGACCACCTCGTCGAGCCGGGCCAGCCGGGGCACCACGATCGGAATCGTGCCGCACTCCCGGCTGTCCATGATGCCGCCCGGACCGCCCTGGGTCACCACCACGTCGGCGGCCCGCAACAACTCGAGCAGCTCGGCGCGCGAGGTCATGGCGAACCCGTCGGCGCCGCTCATCGGCCGGCTCGAGCCGTGCTGCACGATCCAGCGCACCGCGCCGGGGTTGCCAGCGTCCCAGCGTTCCAGCCAGTCCATCAGCCGGTCGAACCGGTGGTGGTCGGTGCCGACGGTGACCACGCCGTTGAGCGGGCGCGCCGTGCTCACAGCAGCTGGCCGATCAGGGTGGCGTTGGGATAGAGCTTGAGCTGCTCGTCCCACTGCACCAGGAACAGGTCTGACACCGGCCGGCACAGCCGGCCGGTCAGGGTCGCGGTGTCGATGCGGTCATAGACCTCGACATAGACGGTGCGGATGCCCATCAGCCGCGCGAGGTAGAAGACCGGCACCGCTACGGCTGCCCCGGTCGAGACGACGACTTCCGGCCGGAACCGGCGCAGCGCCTTCCAGGCGACCCCGAAGTTGCGGATCAGGTTCGGGATGTTGCGGGTCGTCGGGTGGTAGGCCCAGGTGATCTCCTCGCCGACCAGCATCGACCGGGCGTCGGGCTTGTCGAAGGTGATCCAGTGCCGCTCGTGCTCAGACCACCACGGGCGCAAGGCGTCAAGCTGCCCGAGATGGCCGCCGGTGGAGCTGGCCAGCAAGATCCGCATCCTGGTCAACTCTTCCTGGCCGTGGCCGGCCGTGACGAGGCCGAGCCGACGCCACCGGACCCGAGGGTCGCCGCGGGCTGGGTCGCCGCGGCCGAGCCGCCGGAAGTGACGTTCGCCGCCTCCGGCGCCCGGGCCGGCTGCGGCTCTACCGGCGCGGTGGGGCCGGGCTGAGCCTTGGCCAGATCACGGTGGCCGGCCCCGCCGGCCGATCGCCGCGACGCGGGCTTGTCCCGGCGCCCTCGGGACAGCTTGCCGCGCAGGCCGGACCGGCGGCTGAGCAGGATGCCGCCGAGCACGGTGACGCTGACCTGGGCCAGTTGGCGGGCCAGCCGTTCGATGTCGGAATGGGTCGAGTGGTTCTTGTAGGCCACCACGATCGCCTCATTGGCGATCTGGCCCAGCCGCAGCGAGGTGCTGGGCAGCTCGATGTTCACCCCGTCCAGGACGATGATGTCGACCTTGGCCAGGATCTCGGACAGGCTGTCGTCGTTGGCGCGCAGGGTCGCCCCCAGCGACACCTCATCGCCCAGGGACAGCACCAGAAGATTCGGCAACTCCGTCGTGGGCGCGAGCTGGTCAGCCAGCCTGCCCCACGAAGTCGGCGTGCCCTGGACTCCGAGCAGGGTGTAGGCCGGCTCGACGGCACGCTCCGGGCCGGCGATCACGGTCCGCAGTCCCTGCTTGGCGAAGGTGGCCGCCAGGTTCAACGGGGCGCGGCTGAGGCCCTCGTGACCGGCGCCGCACAGCAGCACGGTCCGGCTGCTGGCCGAGTGCGAAGTCACCGCGGTGGTGACCGTGCGGTAGGCGTCGGCCTCGGCGCCGCGGGTGGCCGCGGTGGCGGCCAGCGGCCCCAGGGACCGGCCGCCCTCGTCAGCGTCGAATTCGGTGATCACCGGCGCGCCCAGACTGTGCTCCAGATCCACCGAATCGCGCACCTGGTCATCCCGGCGGTCGCGCACCACGGCCAGGATGACGCCCAGCAGCAACCCGAGCAGCAGGCCGCCGGCCAAGTAGAGCGGGGGCCGGGGCGAGCTCGGCGACGAGGGGACGACCGCGGCGCCGGCGACCTGGCCCGGACTGATGACCGAGGTCTGATAGGTGTTCAGCTGGTTCTGCAGCTGCTGGATCTGGTTCTGCAGCAGCTCCCGCCGGGGGTCGTTCTGGCTCGTCCCGAGGGTCGCCAGGCTCTTCTGCAGGTCAGCGACCTGGGACTGGATGCGGCCGATCCGCAGCGTGATGTCCTTCTGCGCGATCAGCGTCCGGTAGTCGAGGTAGGCGTTGGCGAAGGCGTTGGCCCCGTCCGCGGCGCCCTGGGCGGTGTCGGCGGCGAAGCTGATGTAGAGGACCAGGCTGTCCAGCGGCGACGTCACGGTGACCTGGCGGGCCAGCTCGGTCGGGGTGCCGGTGTAGGCCAGCGTCTGCCGGGCAGCCGAGGCCACCGACGTGGAGGTCACGATCCGCGATTCGGTGATGGTGCTGATCGACGTGGCGGCAGCCCCGGACGTCGGCGAGATGTCGACCACGGCGGTCGCCTCGTAGGTCTTGGCGGTGTTCAACAGCAGCGCGCCCGCGGCCAGCAGGCCCAGCATCACCATCACCGTCACCGTCAGCCAGCGGCGGTGCAGGGTGGAGAAGAACTGCCCGATCGTGACCACCGACGGCCCTGCGCCCGAGTACGGCGGACCGGCCTGCGCCGCGCCGGTCACCCGGTGTTCCGATTCGACATGGTGCTCACGCTTTCCCCCAACGCCTGTCACTGGCTCCTGCTGTCAAGTTAGGTTACTTTCGCCGCCGGCCTTTCAGATGCTCAGCCGCGCGCACCCGGCTTTCCCCGTGTCCGGGTCGTTGCCGAGCGGGTGCGGGGCGACAGCGCGTCGATCAGGATCCGAACGCCGAGAGTGTCCCGGCGTAACCACACCATCGGTAGGTAGAGGCTCAGCGAAAGCGCGAGCGCCACCGACATCGCTGCCCACGAGCTGCCGGCGATGAGCCGGACGATGACCGGCAGCACACCGAAGCAGCCCAGGGCCAGCACCGCCGCCAGCGCCAGGCCTCGCAAGCTGCCGCCGATCCGCATCCCCCAGCGGACCTGGGAGAAGGCGAGCACGCTGTCGAGCACGATGGTGGCCGCCCAGGCGATCGCGGCGCCGGTGATGCCCAAGTGCGGCACCAACGCCAGGTTGGCGACCACGTTGACGGCCAGGCTGGCTGCCTTGTCCATCAGCACCCAGCTGCTGCGGCCGCCCATCAGCAGCACGGTGCCGACGTTGCCGGCGGCCAGGTACACCAACATCGCCAGGCAGAGCACGGTCAGCGCGTGCGCCCCGGAGGGGTAGTCCTCGCCGAAGATCGAAAGCACCGTCGGCGCGAACGCCGCCATCACCAGGTACAGCGGCCAGGAGCTCAACACCACCCACTGCGAGGCGGCCGAGTACATCTGGCTGACCCGGTCGGTGTCACGGCGCGCCAGCGCCGCGCTGACGTCGCCGGCGATCGCCACCCGAAGCGCCTGCAGCACCAGGGTTCCCGAGGTGATGAACCGGCTGGCGGCGGCGTAGATCGCGGCTTCAGCCGGTGAGGCCAGCGCCGCCACCAGCAGCACGTCCAGCCAGGTCAGCAGGATCTCCATGACGCCGGCCAGCCCCCGGGCGCCGGTGAAGCTCCAGTACTCGGCGGCGACCTCGCGCACCGAGGCGGTTCGCTGCGGCCAGGCCAGGCGCCGGCCGAACAGTGCCCGCATCCGCTGAGCCAGCAGCGCGGCCGCGGTCAGCAGGGCCAGCAACAGCGGGATCAGCCAGGCCAGCACCACCCCCCACAGCGGCGCGCCGGCCGCGATGGCGATGCCGACCAGCAGCGGCCTGGCCGCCGGTATGCCGACCTGCTGCAGCAGCACGTAGTTGCGGACGCTGCCGAATGCCCGCGTGCACTCGACGAGGCCCACCTCGACGACGCCGGGCAGGAACAGCAGCGCCAGGATGCGGATGCTGTGCAGTGCCGCGTCGTTGCTGTCGTGGCCGATGTGCGAGGCCAGCAGCGGCGCGGCGAACCACAACGCGACGCTGCCCACCAGGCCCAGGACGATGACCGGGACGAAGGCGACCACCAGCAGCGCGGGCACGTCGGCCTGGCGGCCCAGCGCCTGGAACCGCGGCACGAAGCGGACCAGGCCGGCGCCCACCCCGAAGGACAGGAAGGTCTGCAGGACGATGAAGACGGCGGTGGCGGTGAAGAACTGGCCGGCGGTGGTGGTGGTCAGGCCGTGGGTCAGGACCAGGGTCAGCACGAAGCCGAAGATCGAACCGGCGCCGGTCCCCAGCACCGCGAAGCTGCCGCCGCGGGCGACCCCGGCCAGCGGGCCGGCCGCCGGCTGGGCAGCGCTGGCCACGCTCATGGCCGTTGCGGCGCCGGGCTGAACGCTGCTCCGCCGGCCTGGGTGGCGCCGGCTTGGGTGGCGCCAGCCGGAGCGGCGCCGGCCGAAGGGAGAGCCGCGGGCTCGGCCCGCAGCAGCCCGCGGTAGGCCTTGGTCAGCGAGCGCACCGAGAACAGCACGGTGCACAGCGCCAGGAACCCGTAGCACCACAGGAACAGGGTGTGCGCTCCGAGCACCAGGAAGGCCAGCGCCAGGGTGCCGTGATCCAGCGGCAGCAGCACGAACGCGACCAGCAGCGAGGACGATCCGGCAGAGCCGGGCTGCGACCGGTCGGCCACCGTGAGCTTGTCGCGCAGCATCATTCCGAAGAACTGGGTCACGTTGGCGACCAGGAAGATCACCGGCACCGCCAGGTACAGCAGCGACTCCAGGTCGAAGTGGCGCAGGACGGCGATCGCCACCGCGCTGTGCAGGGAGCTGATCTTGGCGATGTCGGTGACGTGGTCAAGCCACTCACCGGCCTTGCTGCCCCCGCCCCGGACCCGGGCCAGCTGACCGTCGGCCGAGTCCAGGGCGTAGCCCAGCAACAGCAGCAGTGACACCACGACGCCGGCCAGCGCCGACGAGCGGTGCAGGATCAGCACGGCGATTCCGGCGAAGGACATGGCCGAGCTCAGCAGCGTGACCTGGGTCGGGGTGAGCCGCAGCGCGTAGCCTGCCGCGGCCAGCAGGCCGCCGGCCTTGCGGTTGACCAAGCGCAGGTAGGCCGGCACCGAGGCGGTCGACTTCTGGGCGCCGGCCAGCCGGGAACGCGCGTAGTCAAAGCGGGTCCCGAGGGAGCCGTCCTTCGCCACGAGGGCGTTGTCATCCATGAGAAACCTTGTCACTGACGGCCGGTGTGGTCTGGGCTGCTAGCTCTGCGCAGCGCTGAGCTGCTGAGGCTGGGCATGCCAGGCACTTCTCACCATCTCACGAAGGTCATGCCGTGGGCGCCAGCCCAGCGTCGCGCTGATGTGCGCGGTGTCGGCCACCACCATCGCCGGATCGCCGGGGCGCGCCTCACCCACGAGCGGGGCGATGCTGCGTCCGGAGACCTCGGCGACCATCTCGATGACCTCGCGCACCGAGTACCCGCGGCCGCAGCCGACGTTGAAGACGTGGCCGGCGCCGGGGGAGTCCAGCGTGGCGATCGCGGCGACGTGAGCGTCGGCGAGGTCCTGGACGTGGATGAAGTCCCGGACGCAGGTCCCGTCCGGGGTCGGGTGCCGGCCGCCGAAGATCACCGGCTGGTCGCCGCGGGCCAGCGCGTCGAACACCATGGGGATCAGGTTCGACCGGCCGAGATCGCCGAGTTCCGGGGCGGCCGTGCCGGCGACGTTGAAGTAACGCAGTGCCGCGAACCGGAGTCCGGTGGCCCGGGCCTGGTCGCGGATCAGCCACTCCCCGATCAGCTTGGTCTCACCGTAGGGATTGATCGGCTGGGTCGGGTGGTCCTCACGGACCTGTGCGGAGTCCACCATGCCGTAGACCGCGGCGCTGGAGGAGAAGACCAGCTTGGCGACGCCGGCCTGAGCCATGGCGTCCAGTAATTGCATAAGATTGAACACATTGCGCCGGTAGTAGGCCAGCGGGTGGCGCATCGACTCGGCGACCTGCTTGTCAGCGGCCAGGTGCACCACTCCGGTGATCCGGTGCTGCCGCAGGGTGTCGGCCACCAACTCGCGGTCAGCGATGTCTCCTTCGACGAAGGGGACCTCGACCCGGCGCAGATCGCCAGTGCTCAGGTCATCGATCACCACCGCCTGGGCGCCTGCCGCCTGCAGGCTTCGCACCACATGTGCGCCGATGTAGCCTGCCCCGCCCGTGACCAGCCAGGTGTCCGTCATGTTCGAGCCGTTCTCTCCGGTGTCTGCAGGTGTGTCGTTAATAAAGTTAGCGTAAAGCAACACGGGGGAGCGGGGATCGGTTAATCTTAACATTGTTCGCACGTAGCGCCGGGGAGCGAGAAGGATCTAAGAGGAGCCATGGCCGGGTTGAACTCAGTAGGGCCCCGACGGATCGGTTACGCCCCTGGCGTCTACGACATGTTCCACATCGGCCATCTCAACATCTTGCGCAATTCCCGGCTTGCCTGTGACTACCTGATCGCCGGCGTCGTCTCCGACGATCTGAGCCGGCGCGCCAAGGGCAAGAGCCCGGTGATCCCGCTGGCTGAGCGGTTGGAGATCGTCAGCAGCATCCGCTACGTCGATGAGGCAGTCGAGGAGAACGTCCCCACCAAGCTTGAGATGTGGGAGCGGCTGCGCTTCGACGTGATCATCAAGGGCGATGACTGGCGCGGCACCGACAAGGGGATCCGGCTGGAGCGGGAGTTCGCCGAGGTCGGCGTGCAGGTGTTCTACCTGCCCTACACGGTGCACACCTCCTCGACGATGCTGCGGCAGGCGCTGAACATTGAGCTCGGTCTGCGGGCCTAGCCTCAGCCGAAAGCCCTGTTCGGAAGCTACGTGCCGCAGTCGGGCAACCGGGTGGTGACCCGCACCGGGTTCACCGCCGGCTGCCGCAGGATCACGGTCTCCGGCGAGCGAGCCGGCTCGATGGCGGTCACCGTCACCGCATGCCTCGATCCGCGGGCCAGTTCCAGCGGCAGCGTCAGCACCGTCAGCCCGCGTTCGGACGACGGCATCGCCACCGCCCGGCGGCCGTCCACGGTGACGCCGACGATCTGCGAGCCGGGTGTTCCGTAGTAGCTGAGCAGCACCTTGTTGTCGCCGGGCCGGGTGCGGTAGCCGGGCGAGTCCAGCCGCAGGGTGACATAGGCGGGCAGCGGCCCGGCCGGCGCGGAGTTGGCCAGGGTGAACGTCGAGGTGCTGACGCTGCCGGCCCCGCAGCCCTGGCGGGAGTAGGACATGGCGCGGGTCAGGTAGTAGTCGAGCTTGCCGCCGGTGGCGTTCACCGTGCTGAAACCGGCGAAGTAGCCCGAACCGGGGCGCAGGGTTCCCGAGACCGGGCCGGCTGCCAGCCGCTGCTGGACGGCCGGTTCGGCGCTCCAGACCACGATGCGCCGCTCACTCACCGCCTGGGCGGCGGCCTGGATGAGGCCGGTCGAGCCGGGGACCGACATCAGCCGGACCGAGATCGCCCTTGCGATCGCGAGTAGGTAGGCCTTGCGAGCGGCCTTGTCCGGATGCGTGCGATAGAGCCTCTGCTGGGTCAGGCTGACCACCTCGCCCGCGCTCACCGTGCTGCCGTCGGCCAGCGTGGCGGCGCCGGTCACCCGCAGCAGGTAGGAGATGGCGGTCGGGTCGATGGCCAGGGCGCCGTCGATCCGCTGACCGCTGTGTTTGTGCCACATCGCCGCCCAGATCTTGCCCGCGTCGGAGAAGTCCGGGCTGATGGTCGAGTTGGGGAAGTTGTTCACCGGGTCCGCGGCCCGGTAGCGCTGGTGGTACTCAGGGCCCAGGTCGAGGTCGGTGCGGACCTTGCTCAGGGTGGTGTCGCTCTCGAAGCGGTCGAAGCTGAGCCTGCCGTCTCTGGCCGTCACGATCGCGAAGGCGCCCGGGATACCGCCGACCCCGCGCGACTCGGCCTCGTTCTGCAGCCCCACGAAATACCGCTTGGGGCCGTCCCGGCCCAGCATCTGCGGCAGCAGGTCGGCGGCCTGGCCGGCCGGCCGCAACTGGGCTCCGAGCTTGTCGAAGCTCAGGCGCAGGCTGTTCCGGGATCGGTCAGCCGTCTCCAGCCAGGTGTCGTGGGGCAGCCGGTCGAGCTGGCGCGAGCCGGCCTGCAGCCGCGACTCGGCCTGGCGCAGCACCGGGGCGGCCTCGATGAGCGGCTGCAGCCGGACCGAGCCGTGGTTGAGCACTCCGGCCAGCGTGAGGGTGTCGGCCAGGCGCACCAGCGGCGTGAGCACCGTCGAGCCCAGCTGGTCGGACTGCTCGGCGCAGACGCGGATCGAGCGGGCCGGGCGGCCGAGCCAGGGGACCCGCGCGCCGATCCACCACGCCGGCCCGGTGGTCAACCGGTGCGCCGAGCGGGCGTGGCCGGTCAGCGAGTCGACAGCGCTCCTGGCGGCCGGCAGGTCGGCCTGGGCCAACGCGGTGCGGAGCCGGCTCGCCGACTGCTGGCTGGCCTGCACCTCGCGCCGGGCCAGCTCGGCGGTCACCGCGAGCCAGAGCACGCCGACCAGCGACAGCGCGCAGCCGGCCAGCACAGCCACGCGCAGCGCGCGGACCGCTTGACGCTGCGGACTCCGGCGCTCGGAAGCGGACGCCGGCGCGACGGCTTTCATGCGATCCTTCAGGGCGTTGGCGGGGGCGAGATGAGCGGCAGGGCGCTGGACGCCGAGCTGCCCGCGGCAGGCCGGCGCTCGCTGCGGTGGCCCCACCGACCGGTCAGGCCGGTCAACGCCACGCCCGCGAGCAGCAGCGCGCCGGCCAGCCCCAGAAACAGGTGCGGTGGCAGGCCGGTCAGCGGGATCAGGGGGATCACCGCGAGGACCGGGTTGCCGCGCAGCGTCGCCGCCGGTGGCGGCGGTGGAATCTCACTTCGCAGACTCGGCTGGTTGTGGGCCGACAGCACGCTCGTGACGGCGCACGCGCCATCGGCCGCGGCCACCGTCGCCCCGGGCCTCAGCCCGGCGACGGGCCAGGCGGCTTCGAAGGAGCCGGCGGGATCGGCGACCGCGCCGCCGGCTCGCCGGCCGGCCACGCTGACCAGCACCGTCGCGCCGGCTCGAAAGCCCATGCCGCGCACATCGAGGACCTTGCCGTCGGCTGACGCGTTGGCCAGCACCACGCATCCGAGCGCGGGTGGATAGCTGCGAGCCAGGGCGGCGCTGGTGAGAGACCACCAGCTCGTCAGCAGCACCAGCCCGCCGATCAGAAGCCTGAAAGACGCCCTAAGCCGGAATCCGGCCCCGACGCGGCACTTGCGAGCTTGGCGGGGCGTGCTCTTTACGCCCGGTGTGACGAACATGTGATTCCCCCGAATCTGCGACCGTAATGTAGCGGTCGGGGGCGACAACTTACAAGCGTTTGACATTGGACGTTTGCCGCTACCGAGGGTGAGGTGGCGCCGAGCTGTCGGGGCTGCCACGTAAGCTCGTTCCTATGAGCTTGGCGGGACTTGTCGACGCCGCCCTTGATGACCCAGCCCTTGCCACTGTGATCGAGGCAGCCGGCCGAAGCGGCGCCCGGCCGCTCACCTTGTCGGGCCCGGCCGCCCTCGGGCCGCTGGCGATCGCCACCCTGGCCGGACGGGGCGGGCGCACCGTCCTCGCTGTCACCAGCACCGGCCGCGAGGCCGAAGACCTGCTGGCCAGCCTGCAGTGCCTGCTGCCGCCGGACACGGTGGCGCTGTACCCGGGCTGGGAGACGCTGCCGCACGAGCGGCTCTCGCCCCGCGCCGACACCATCGGCCGCAGGTTGGCGGTGCTGCGCCGGCTGCGCCATCCCGACCCTCGCGATCCGAGCACCGGCCCGCTGAGCGTGGTGGTCGCCCCGGTGCGTTCGGTCCTGCAGCCGCAGGTTCCCGACCTGGGCGACCTGGAGCCGGTCAGCATCTCGATCGGTGACTCCGGCCGCGAACTGGAAGAGATCGTCGCGGCGCTGGCGGCCGCCGGCTACGCACGGGTCGAACTGGTCGAGAAGCGCGGTGACTTCGCCGTCCGCGGCGGCATCCTCGATGTGTTCCCGCCGACCGAGGAGCATCCGCTGCGGGTGGAGTTCTGGGGCGACGAGGTCGAGGAGATCCGTTACTTCAAGGTCGCCGACCAGCGCTCGCTCGAGATCGCCACTGGCGGGGTGTGGGCGCCGCCGTGCCGGGAGATGATGCTGACCGAGTCGGTCCGGGCCCGCGCCGCGGCGTTGCTGACCGAGCATCCCGAACTCGGCGAGCTGCTCGAGCCGATCAGCCTGGGCATCCAGGTAGAGGGCATGGAGTCCCTCGCCCCGGTCCTGGTCGACGAGCTGCGCCTGGTGCTCGAGGAGTTTCCGCCTGGCGCCTCGGTGCTGGTCTGCGACCCCGAACGGGTCCGGGCCCGGGCGGCTGACCTGGTCGCGACCTCGGAGGAGTTCCTGGCCGCGTCCTGGGCCGCTGCCGCCGGCGGCGGCAAGGCGCCGGTCGATCTCGGCTCGGCGTCGCTGCGCTCGCTGGACGAGGTCCGCGACGCGGCTATCGAGCTGGGCATCCCGTGGTGGTCGCTGTCGCCGTTCAGCACCGACAACGAGCTGGTCGCCGGCTCCGACATCCAGAGCATCGCCGCCGTCGACTCGTCCTTCGAAGCGGCCCCGACCTACCGCGGCGACACCGAGTCGCTGCTCGGCGACATCGGCGACTGGGCCCGCGAGGGCTGGCGGCTGGCACTGGTCTTCCAGGGCCACGGCAGCGCCGAGCGGGCACTGGAACGGCTGCTCGCCGCCGACATCGCGGCCCGGATGGCGCCCGGCATCGACAAGCTCGACGCCGGCGTTGTCACCGTCACCACCGGCCAGCTGGAGTCCGGGCTGGTCTCGGCCGAGCTGAAGCTGGCCATCCTCACCGAGTCCGACCTGACCGGCCAGCGCGGCACCACGGCGATGGACAAGTCCCGGATGCCGTCCCGGCGGCGCAACGCGATCGACCCGATCCAGCTGGCCTCCGGGGACTTCGTGGTGCACGAGCAGCACGGGGTGGGCCGCTACGTCGAGATGGTGCGCCGCACCGTCAACGGCGGCGAGCGCGAGTACTTGATCATCGAGTACGCCGCGGCCAAGAAGGGCCAGCCGGGTGACCGGCTGTTCGTGCCGACCGACTCTCTGGACCAGGTCACCAAGTACGTCGGCGGCGAGGCGCCCTCGCTGTCGCGGCTCGGCGGCGCGGACTGGGCCAAGACCAAGGGCCGGGCCCGCAAGGCCGTCAAGGAGATCGCCGCCGAGCTGATCCGGCTGTACTCGGCGCGGATGGCCACCCGGGGCTACGCCTTCGGCCCGGACACCCCGTGGCAGCGCGAACTCGAAGACGCGTTTCCCTATGTCGAGACGCCTGATCAGATGGCGGCCATCGACGAGGTCAAGGCAGACATGGAGAAAGAGCTGCCGATGGACCGGGTGATTTGCGGCGACGTCGGCTACGGCAAGACGGAGGTCGCGGTGCGGGCGGCGTTCAAGGCCGTGCAGGACGGCAAGCAGGTGGCCGTGCTGGTGCCGACGACGCTGCTGGCCCACCAGCACATCCAGACCTTCGCCGGCCGGATGAACCAGTTCCCGGTGACCATCAAGGAGCTGTCCCGGTTCACCCACGCCGCCGACGTCGACCAGATCCTGGCCGGCATCGCCGACGGCAGCGTCGACATCGTGATCGGCACCCACCGGCTGTTGCAGCAGACCGTCCGGTTCAAGGACCTGGGCCTGGTCGTGGTGGATGAGGAGCAGCGCTTCGGGGTGGAGCACAAGGAGTACCTGAAGTCGATGCGCACCGCCGTCGACGTGCTGACGATGTCGGCGACCCCGATCCCGCGGACCCTGGAGATGTCGCTGACCGGCATCCGGGAGATGACCACGATCCTCACGCCGCCGGAGGAGCGGCACCCGATCCTGACCTTCGTCGGCGCCTATGACCCGCGCCAGATCTCGGCGGCGATCCGGCGCGAGCTGCTGCGTGACGGCCAGGTGTTCTTCATCCACAACCGGGTCGAGTCCATCAACCGCACTGCGGCCAAGCTCGCCGAGCTCGTTCCCGAGGCCCGGATCGCCGTGGCGCACGGGCAGATGGGCCAGGACGCGCTGGAGAAGATCATGGTGGGGTTCTGGCAGAACGACTTCGACGTGCTGGTCTCGACGACCATCGTCGAGTCCGGCCTGGACATCCCCAACGCCAACACCCTGATCGTGGACCGGGCCGACACCTTCGGGCTGTCCCAGCTGCACCAGATGCGCGGCCGGGTCGGCCGGGCCCGCGAACGCGGCTACGCCTACTTCCTCTACCCGCCGGAGAAGCCGCTCACCGAGCTGGCCCATGACCGGCTGGCCACCATCGCCCAGCACACCGAGCTCGGCGCCGGCATGCAGGTGGCGATGAAGGACTTGGAAATACGCGGAGCCGGGAACCTTTTAGGTGGCGAGCAGTCCGGCCACATCGCCGGGGTGGGCTTCGACCTCTACGTCCGGCTGGTCGGCGAGGCGGTCTCGGAGTTCCGCGGCGAGGAGCAGGAGCAGTTCAGCGAGGTCAAGGTCGACCTGCCGGTCAACGCCAACCTGCCGCAGGACTACCTGCCCGGCGAGCGGCTGCGGCTGGAGGCCTACCGGGCGCTGGCCAACGCCACCACCGACGAGGCGGTCGACGCGGTGCGGCTGGAGCTGCTGGACCGGTTCGGCCCGATGCCGCTGGAGGTGGACAACCTGCTGGCGGTGGCCCGGTTCAAGGTGGTGTGCCGCAAGTTCGGCATCACCGAGGTGTCGCTGCAGGGCCAGTCGGTGCGGTTCTCGCCGGTGCTGCTGCCCGAGTCGGCTCAGGTCCGGCTGCAGCGCACGTATGAGAAGACCGTCTACAAGCCGGCGGTGTCGACCATGGCGGCTGCTCGTCCCAAGGGCGTGGTCAAGCCCGACGGCAGCTGGGCCGAGGCCAAGTTCGGCGGCGAGCCGTTGCGCGACCAGCCGCTGCTGACCTGGTGCGCTGATTTGCTGGAGGCCATTCTCGGGCCGGTGCTGCGGGCCGTGCTGGCCAACTGAGCCGGGCTTGCTCAATGCTGCCGGCTGGATGCCGTTAGGTTGGAGTGGCTGTTGTCCCCACTTCGAGCCGCCGGATTCGAAGTTGTCCGAAGTTCAGCACATGGCGGGCACCGTGGAATCGCGGACGGCACCTGATCGGCTCACGGATCGGAGTGCGGTTCAGGCACAGCCTCACGCGCATAACACCGACTACGCGCTCACTCACGTTTGCCGGTATCGCGGGCGAAGGCCTCGTTATGCGCGCTGGCTACCAGGACGCGTCCGTCACTACCCGACGCGAACAATGTCAATTAGCTTTGAGAGGGCTCGCTTAGGCGGACGTGAGCTGTGCGGGGTCTGCTACCTCGGACGGCAGGACTTCGTACATGTACTCCCTGCCACCGCGGGTGGACCCCGTCACCTGGGCCTTGCGGATCGCACCGGCTTGAGCCAACCGCTTCAGGCGGTTGTTGGCGTTTTGCGCGGTGAGCGACAGTGCAACGGCGAGGTCATTCGCCTTGAACTTCCCAAGCGTTAGAGCCTTGTCGAAGGTATCAGCTAGCATCTTCTCGCCAACGAGGGCAAGGTTGCCATCTGGCTCTACTACGACTACCTGCGTCCCACGCCGTTCGACGCAGACGACCACGGTATAGAGGTTGTCCGCGTTCAAACCGGCGAGCTTGACAGTCGTGCCGTTGGTCGAGAAGTCATGAGACGCGAGGAACTTCCCAAGGAACTCGTCCGCGAAGCTGATGTTCATGGCCTCTACGCCGGCGAAGTCGATCACCAGATCGACGCCTTCGCGCTCGCCCAAAAGATCATCTAGGCGGGCTCGGCCATCCTGCCCAAGGCCGCGCGTGGCCGGCCAGTTAGCAAGTTGCACGACATCGAAACTGGCTGACTGAGTCATGGCTTCTCCGGTTTCATTGTCTCGATTGAACCACAGTCTGACGCTCGCTCGGCAAGTGGTGGGTGAGCCACGCCCAGGTACCGCTCGTCTGATCGGGACGGCCGCTCGATGATGTTCTACGACTTTCGGGGCCGCCCGCGACCCTGACCTCGCCCTTCCCGGAGCGGATCTGGAAGTCGACGCGTCCGTAGCGGCTGGTGTCTGAGATGGCGTCACTCAAGCCGTTGCCACGCAGCTCTGACTTGACCCCGCTCACGCCTGCTCGAATAGCCTTCGCGATCGCCACCTCATCTCTAGTGAGGTGCGCATGCCTGGGGTTCTGGCGCAGGTGGTTCATGACCCCAATGCCCGTGTCGCACACCGCGAACTCCAGTCGAGGCGACCCGGTAGTGCGCCCGGTGTGGAGTTGGACGGCCATGAAGGCTCCCCGCTCGCTAAGCCCGTGTTCCGTTGCATTGCTCATGAGTTCGCTGCACGCTCGAAACACCGCCGCGCCCGCTTTGGAGCCATCCTTATAGAACCCGGTCACGAGCGGGCCGAGTCGCTCGGACAGGTCGTCGACGTTCCTCTCGTTGAGCGCAGTTACTTCCATGAGACTGCCGTGATGGTCCGTCCGAGCATCTGGTGGGACTCGGCCCACGATCTGCGTACGCGCAGGCATCTGGCGCAGGACGTCCATACGTTGCAGGTAGGCCGTCGCCGCCGGATCAGACGGGAGCTTTAGGGTGACGCGGATTGCGCCGCCGGCGGCCCAATGCGCGGTAGCGACTATGCCAGCCAGGTCCAGGGGGCACGCGAAGCTCAACTTCGCCGCGTCGATTACGAGGTTATCCGTCCCGGAGCCAGACAAAAACGCGGCCTCGGCGAGAGGCCGGTCCCCGACTAACACCAGTTCCACCGCAGAAGTGTCCCTCGCATTGAGGAGATGCCGCCGCATCGACGCTGTTTTGACACGAGAGGAATCATATTCTACGGTTTCATGGAGTACGATGAAACCGATGAAGATTCGGACCCCGTCAAGTACAGGAGAACAAGATCATGAATGCAGCATCCCAGCCCGACTTCGATCCGGTCCACAACTCAGGCCGGCGCGTCGAGGACGACCCGCGCGCCATCGAGCGCGACGAGGAACACCTGCGGCAAGTCGGGGCCGAACTTGATCGTGACGAAAAGCAGTTCGCGCGTGACCTGCAGCACGACCACCCTCGGCCCTCGCCGAAGCACGAGCATCGGGTGGAGATGAACTACCACCCGCTCACGCTGCACGGCGTGCGGCTGACCGGCCTTGAGATCAAGGAGCAGGCGATCACCGCCGTCATCCCCAACATCCAGCTCAACTTCCACCTCACCGTCGAGCGGGCCGGCAAGGACGCCGAGCACACCATCGGCGACGACGAGTACTGGACCGTCCACGACGGCGACTGCTTCACCGCCGTCAAGCCCGACGACAACTCCTGACGATCATGACCATCGCCATCGCCTCCACCAGCGCAGCTGACGACGTGTGTGTGGCGACCGCGCAGCGCGTCGGTACGCTCGCGGCCGCCGCGCCGGCCGCCGCGATCACGCCAGCCGTCGAGTCAGCGATCACCGCGATCGAGCAGCAGGTGCCCGGTCACTTGATCCACTGGCCCGACGGGAACGGTGGTGCCCACGTGTTCATCGAAAGCATCGACCTAGGTGTGCCCTTCGAGCAATCGGTCACATGGGTCGCGTTCCACGTCCCGCACACGGTGCCGGACGGCGACATCTACCCAGTCTGGGTGCGCCCGGACCTCGCTCGGATCGACGGTGGCCCGATCGGCAAGACCAACGCCGCCGGCCAAAACTTCATGCACCAGAACCAGTCCTGGTTCACCGAGCCTGCGGTGATGGTCAGCCTCAGCAGTAACGGTCGCGACCCTAACATCGACTCCCCTGCCCGCAAGCTCGCGCGCGTGCTCGCCACCGTCAGGAACTCGGGATGACCGAACCGTTCGACGACGACCGCATTCCCGCCATGTCCGCACCTTCGTGGTCCTTACGCATCGGACAGGGCGTCTGGAATGCGATGGCCGAGTACATCAACCGCGGCGACCACGACGAGCACGGCGGTGTCCTGATTTGTGGTATCGCCGATCGACCCGAAGGGCCGGTACTCCTCGCCCGTGAGTTCGTTCCTGCTGTTGACGGCGTCGACTACGTCCCCGGCACGACTGGATACCGGGCGCTCACGCCCGCCTTCCTCACCCGAATGACCAAGCGCGCCCGCCGCGAGAGCTGGACGGTCCTCATGGTCCATGGCCACGGCAACCACGGCCAGTCCGTGGGATTCAGCTCCGTCGACTTCGACTCCCACGAAAGCGGCTACGGCGCCCTGCTCGACATCGCAGGTGGCCTGCCCGTCGGAGCCCTAGTCATCACTGACCACGCCGTCGCCGGGGACATCTGGCAGCCCGACGGCGGCCGGGCTTCGCTCGCGATGACCACCGTCATTGGGCCGAATATCAGGACGCTGTACCCCTCGCCTCGGCCCGGGCTCAACGACAACGTCGGTGACGACCGCCAGGCGCGCCTGTTCGGCGTCGCTGGCCGCGCCATCCTCGCCCGCACCAGAATTGGCGTCGTCGGCGCCGGCGGAGCCGGAAGCCTCATCGTTGAACTGCTCGCCCGGCTCGGCGTCGGCGAGATCGTGGTCATCGACGACGACAGGGTTGAGATTCACAACCTGCCGCGGCTCATCGGCTCTCGCCCTCTCGACGCGTTCACATGGCTCACCCGCCGCCCCTGGAACTTGCTGCCGGCCCCGGCACGTCGGTGGCTGGGTAACCGGACCAGATTTAAGACGTCGATCGCAGCGCGCGCCGCCCGTCGGGCCAACCCGACCGTGCGGGTTAAGCAGTACCAGTTCGACGTATCCGAGCCCGAGGCAGCCGCCGCGCTCACGACTTGCGACTGGATCATGCTCGCCGCAGACACCGCGACGGCTCGGCTGGTCGTGAACAAGCTCGTGCACCAGTACTTGATTCCCGCCACCCAGGTCGGCGTCAAGGTCGACGTCGACCAGGACGGAGTCATCGGCATCGTCCACGCCGTGAGCCGCATGGTGATGCCCGAGACCGGATGCCTGGATTGCCAGGGTCTCATCGACCACACCGCGCTGGCTCGGGAGGCCCTTCCGGACTCCCTGCGCCGCGCGGCCGACTACGGAACGGGCGAGCCAGCCCCAGCGGTCGCGGCGCTCAACGCGCTCGCCGTCGCCCCGGCCGTCTCGGAGCTGATGATGTCGCTGACCGGCCTCAGTGAGCAGACGGATGTCGTGCACCACCGGCTCATCGCCCGCCGCGGCAAGTGGGCGCGCATCGCCCCCCGGCGCTCGGAGATGTGCACGACATGTTCGACGAACACGACCTCGGCCTTCGCCCGCGGCGGCAGCCAGCCAATAGCCGGGGTGCGACTCAGGTGAGCGCCACGGCCCCTCGGCTAATACAAGGACACCGCGGAGCCCAGCCGTGAACGGAGCCGACGCTTTCGGGGTGGCTACCTAACTCATTGCTAGCGATCGGTCCCCAACCCGTCAGAGTGATCCGACAGGTCGGAACCATCCTCGCTTGGCCTTTTCGCAGGCGTACTGCTATGCCACGACACGACGATGCAACTTCACCTAGCTAGTCACCCAACGCGCCCAAGAACTCAGCACCGTCTTCATCCACGCCGCCACGCCCCCAAGTCCTGACCCCAGAAAGAGAGATACCACCATGGCCAAGGATCAGTCCCAGCCCGACGCCTTCGCAAAAGGCCTGGCCCACGCAGCTGTTGCCGTCGTCGCAGCTGTCGTCGCGAGCTATGTCATCGTCGGGATCTTCGGCATCCGCAGGAACTCCGGCGTCTACACCATCCTCGCCGCCGGTGGAGCGATGTGGATGCACGCCGAGTACGACATGCCTGTCGCGAAGGTATTAGGCGAACTCGGTCTCTGAAGGTGGCCCGATCTGCGCGTGCCGCGGCCAGCCACCCGAGGTGGTGACGACTGGGCGAGGAGCCAGCCTTCTTCCTCTACCGGTCGAACTCATACATCATCGAGCTCTTCCGCGATCTCGACACCGCCAGGGGAACACGACGGATCTGCCGGGGCATCGGTGGTCGCCGACGTCCTTGAGCAGATAGTGCGCTTCACAATCATTAGTGACGGCTAAGCCACCCTGGCGGCATGAACGCAACCGCGCCGATGCAGTTGCTCAAACAACTCATCAAGGCAAAGTGCCGTACGGGCCTCGCTGGCAGAGAGGGGAAAACGTCACTGGCGTCGCATGCCGCTCAGGCCCGAGTTTGGGCCCGGTGGGAGGCCTAGTGCCGTATCAATACCGGTGCTGGTCCGCAGGTCGGCCAGGAGAGCGGTGGGATCGACAGCGGTACCAATCAACAGATTCGATGCCGATCGGGGATTAGCTACCTGTTTCGCCCGATAAATCTCGACCTGATCGGTTCCCTCATCGAGCAACCTCAGGCACAAACCACGCAGGTAAAATCGGCCGAACTCGCCTTCGGCGAAGGTCGCAGGTGCAGTGAAAGGGACAGAGGCGGTCGTGAAGCCGCCTTTTGGCTTTCGTTTCTGATAGTCCGTAACAAACATCCCGGGCACGCTAAGCACAGTGGTGAGACTGTCATCGGTTCCGGACGTCAGGGCAATCCGGCAGAGCTCCGGGTAGTCGATACGGGCTCGGTCGGTGAACCACACGCTGTTGTAGAGGTCGCCACTTATCAAATCGGCGTCGAACTCAGCGACCATGTAGCGACGCGTCGCATCGTCGAGTTCGGTGAAGTGTAGTCCCATGTCGCAAACCTACAATGGTAATCACTCGTTACCCTGCAGGCTCGACGTGCAACCGCAGAAAACCAGTGCCCGGCTGCTGGTACGGATGTTGCTGAAGAGAGTGCATCAACCACGGATGCAATCCGACGTCAAATGCCATCCGGTTCTCCCGGGCTTGCGACGGAGTATAGGAGACCTACCTCTTCTAACACACACCCAAGCGTGGGGGAAAAATAGGCCCGCCGCGTGCATGATAAGGGTTATCAAACCAAGCGAAATGCGCTCTATCGACGGGCAGGCTCGTGTTTACGCTAATGAGTGGGTTCAGGCGTGCTGGCGGGTACCAGCATCTCCGCAAGTGGAAATACGGCTGCCGGGCGCACGCGAGGCTAGCCGGCTAGCGCCTTGCGCCGCACGGCTAGCCTCGCGGTGTGCCGTCCTTGCTGCCACCGCCCGAAGTGCCCGGCGCGGATCTCCCGGTTCGGGCGGTGCTGCCGGAGACGATCTCCGCCCTTCACAGCACCGGTAAAGCGGTCCTTGTCTCCCCACCTGGATCTGGCAAGACCTCACTCCTGCCGCTCGCGCTCGCCGACTCTTTCGACGGACACATCGTGGTCGCCGAACCGCGCCGGATCGCGACCCGCGCCGCAGCCCGAAGGCTGGCCGAGCTGCTAGGCGAGCAGCCCGGCGGGCGCGTCGGTTACGCCATGCGCGGTGAGAAGGTCGGTGGTGCGCAGACGCGGATCGAGGTGGTGACGACCGGGCTGCTCGTCCAGCGCATGCAGCGCGATCCCGAGCTGCCTGGTGTCGCCGCCGTGGTGATCGACGAGTGCCACGAGCGCCATCTGGACGCCGACTTGTTGCTGGCCTTCTGCGTCGACGTCCGCGCCACGCTGCGCGCCGACCTCGCGCTGGTGGCGACCTCGGCGACACCGGACACGGCTGCGCTCACCCGCGCGCTCGACGCGCCCGTCATCACCGCGACCGCGGCGACGCACCCGGTTGACAAGATTTGGGCCCCGCCGTCGCGCCCGCTGCCGCTGCTGCCGGGTTCGCGCGTCGACCCGCGACTGCTCGACCACGTCGCCGACGTCACCCGGCGTGCGCTCGCCGAAGGCGATGGGGACGTGCTCGTCTTCGTGCCGGGCGAGCGGGAGATCGCCATCGTCGCCCGGGCGCTGCACGGAGTGGACGCCGACGTACGCCCGCTGTTTGGGCGTCAGGCACGCGCCGAGCAGGACCTCGCGCTCACCGCCGGGCCAAGGCGGAGAATCGTCGTCACCACGTCGGTGGCCGAGAGCTCGTTGACCGTGCCCGGCGTGCGAGCCGTCGTGGACGCCGGGCTGGCGCGCGAGCCACGCACGGACCAGGCACGCGGGCTCGGCGCGTTGATCACCACGCGAGTGTCGAAGGCGTCGGCCGATCAGCGCGCCGGCCGGGCGGGACGCGAGGCGCCGGGCCGCGCCTACCGCTGCTGGTCACCCGAGGAGCACGTTCACCTCGCGGCGCATGCGCTGCCCGAGATCGCCACGGCCGACCTTGCCGGGTTCGCGTTGACGACCGCCGCATGGGGAGCGCCGGGCGGCGAAGGGCTGGCACTGCTCGACCCGCCGCCGGCCGCTGCCCTTGACGCCGCGACCGGGCTGCTGCGCCGCCTCGACGCGACCGACACGCAAGGCCGCATCACCGCTCGTGGCCAGCGGATGGCCGCTGTGGGCGCGCACCCGCGGCTGGCCCGCGCCGTCCTCGACGGCGCCGAACTCGTCGGCGCCGAGCGGGCGCGGGAGGTGGTGGCGCTGCTGTCCGACGACTCGCTGACCGGTCGCGGCGACGATTTAGCCGCCCGCTACCGGGAACTTCGCCAAGGTCATGACCGCGACGCCGCGCGCCGGTGGCGGCAGGAGGCGCGCCGGCTCGGCAGCGGCGGGCCGGGCCGGGCCGCGATGTCGGACGACCTCGCGGTGGGCGCCGTCGTCGGCCTGGCCTATCCCGATCGCATCGCGCGTGCCCGTGCGGCGGACGCGGCCAGCTATCAGATGACCGGCGGCACCGGCGCGCAACTTGCCGAATCATCACCGTTGCGAGGCGCACCGTGGCTCGCGATCGCTGTGGCCGACCGCCAGCCCGGCCGCGCCGAAGCGCGAGTGCGGGCTGCGGCGCCGATCGACGAGTCCACGGCCCGGGCCGTGGCCGCCGACCTGCTGAGCACGTCCGAGGAGATCGATTGGGTCAACGGCGTCATCGTCGCGCGACGGGTGGAACGCTTCGGCGCGATCGAGCTATCGGCCGCCTCGCTGCGCAACCCCGATCCGCTGCGCGTGCAAGCCGCGGTGCGCGAGGGGCTGCGCGCGCAGGGCGCCGGGGGTTTGGCCGCGCTGACCTGGAGCGACGCCGCTCGCGACCTGCGCGCCCGGCTCGGCTTTCTGCACGCGGTGCTCGGCGACCCGTGGCCCGACGTCGGCGACGCCGCGCTGCTCGAGCGTCTGGACCAGTGGCTGGACATCAGCGCGGTGCGGCGCAGTGCCGACCTGCGCCGCGTCGACGTGCTCACCGCGCTGCGCCGATTGCTGCCGTGGCCGGCGGCGACTCGGTTGGACGAGCTCGCGCCGGAGCGACTGCTCGTGCCGTCCGGGTCCCGGGTCCGCGTCGCCTACGACGGCGCCGAGCCGCCGGTGGTGGCGGTGAAACTGCAGGAGACCTTCGGGTGGACCCAGACTCCGGCGCTGGCGGACGGGCGCGCCCCGGTCGTCCTGCACCTGCTCTCGCCCGCCGGCCGCACGGTGGCTATCACCGCGGACCTGGCGTCGTTCTGGCGGCAGGGCTACCCACAGGTGCGCGCCGACCTGCGGGCTCGCTACCCCAAGCACCCGTGGCCCGAGGACCCGTTGACCGCCGAGGCGACCGCGCGCACCAAGCGTCGTACCTGACCAACGTCGAGCCAGGTTCCAGCGTCCGGCCCGCTTTTGCGTAGAACCGAAGACTCATACATCCGATGAGTCCGAGCTCGGGCCAACCCGGCTCGACCGCCGCACACGGACCGACCTGCACACTGGTCCGCCGAACGCGACGTGCGCGATCGACGGTTCCCGCCTGGCTATGTGGATCCTTCGTTCCACTGCTGGCGGCGCTCCGCGACCTGTTGCCAGTTTGGATGTCCGCGATTGTGGGCGAAGTTGAGAGGCGGCCCCATCGAGGCAATGACGTCGCGCTCAACAGCGGCTGGACGTTCGTGCAAGGTCCAGGTTAGGGCGAGCGTGCGTCCCATCCACTCGGTGAGCAGAGCTTCGGATTCGGGAACGTGTTGTCGGCGTCCGGCCCGAACTTCGGTGTCCCAGCCCCGTGACCCGGCCATCCACGCTCCCAGGACACGGCGAAGCGTGCTCCTCCCGGTGTGTCTGCCTAGGTGGTTATCGATGCGCTCACGCAGTGATCGCGCGATTCCGATGTAGACCAGTTCCAAGCCGCGATTAGTCGTGGGGCCGCTGGGGCGGTGAATGATGTCGGCGAACACTGTCGGCTCGGACCACCACGCATAAAGGCCTGCTCGATCCGGCACGGCCGCTCGATCAAGACTGCCGGCAGATCTGGGCGCTGACGTGGCGAGGGCCTCCGACACGTCACCCGGCGACGGATGGTCCGTGGTTAGTTCAACGGTTCGCGGGGCAGCTTTCGACTGGGCAGCTCGGGGACTGAGCCGGGCCACGACCGCATCGGCGTCCTCAGGATTTAATGTCCAAGGCTGTCCCCTCCCGTGCCCGACAACGGCTGGATCGGACGCGCGCGCCAGCTCGCGAAGGCCCTTGCGAACGGCACTTGGGCTCATCCCAAGCAATCGCGCCAGGTCAGGGACGGTTACCCGCTCATTCACATCTGACACCGTAGTGCTGCAACCAGTCGTCGCCTGGCCTCAGAGCTGTAAGTCGGGCGCGGGCTCCAGCTGCCTGCGCTCGACGTAGCCAGCTGCCGAGACGACAGTCAGCGGAGGCACGTCCTTGGCCACGACAGCACCCGCTCCGACGACCGAGTCATGACCGATCCTCACCCCAGGAAGGATGGTGGCCGCCGCGCCGATCCAGGCGCCGGCTTCGATGACGATCGGCGCCACCGTGATGAACTCATACCGCTCGGCAGGCACGACCGGATGCCCCTCCGTGACGAGAGTGACCTTCGGAGAGATCATCACCCGGTCGCCGATGGTGATGCCGCCGAGGTCGAGGAACGAGCATGCCTGACCGATGAAGCTCTGATCGCCGAGCTGGATCCCGAGTCCGTAGGTGCTGTAGAACGGCGGGTGGACGACGGCTGTCTCGGGCAACGGCTTACCGAGAAGCTCGACGAGCAAGGCACGTCGAGAGGCGATGTCGCTGAATGGCAGCACATTCAGACGCGAGGTCAGTTCCATCGCGACGTGGATGCGGTCGTAAACAGCTCGCCACTCGGGCGTCCGGGTCCGAATGCGTCGCTCCTCCAGCATGGCTGCGATGCTCGCACAACCATTCGACCAGCGGATGCAGGAAAGTGCTTGAAAGATCTCCGGACGACGGTGTCGGATCGGGGGAGCGGTGTTCGTAGTAGGGGTGAGCGGCGCCTGCGAGGGGCGCTCTGGTCCAGAGGAGATGATCTTCAGATGCAGTTCCTGGTTTCCGTGATCGACGACGGCACCGGCCCGGACACCCCGACCGAGGAGGCCGCCATCGACGCGTTCAATGACCGGCTCAAGGCCGAAGGCCATTGGGTTTTCGCTGGTGGCCTTGGAGCGACCGACACGGCCACCGTCATCGACAACCGAGGTGGCGAGGCGATAGTCACCGACGGGCCCTTCGTGGAGTCGAAGGAGTACCTCGCCGGCTTGTGGATCATCGAGGCCGCCGACCTCGACGCGGCGCTCAAGCTCGCCACTCAAGGGTCGAAGGCGTGCAACCGCAAGATCGAGGTGCGGCCGTTCCTGTGAGCGGCGTGCCCGACGTCCAGGAGGCGATCAGCCAGGCCCACCGCGAGGAGTGGGCGCGGGTGGTCGCCGCCCTGACCAGGCGCTTCGGTGACCTTGACATCGCCGAGGAGGCCGCGGCCGAGGCGTTCGCGACCGCCGTCGTGCGGTGGCCGGCCGACGGCGTACCGCCCAACCCGGGCGCGTGGCTGACCACCACCGCCAACCGCAAGGCCATCGACCGGATCCGCCGCGAGAGCAAGCGCTACGACAAGCAGAAGGAGGCTCAGATGTTGTACGAGGACAACGCAGCAGAGCCTCCCGATGCCGCCGGCGCCATCGACGACGAGCGACTCCGGCTGATCTTCACCTGCTGTCACCCGGCGCTGGCGATGCAGGCCCGCGTGGCGCTGACGCTGCGCATGGTCGGCGGTCTGTCCGTGCCCGAGATCGCCCGTGCCTTCCTGGCGCAAGAGGCCACCATGGCCCAGCGGATCACCCGTGCGAAGGCCAAGGTCAAGGCGGCGGGCATCCCTTATCGAGTGCCGTCCGCGCAGGAGCTCCCGGCACGCGTCTCCGGCGTGCTCGCCGTCCTCTTCCTCGTCTTCAACGAGGGCTACCTGGCGACCGGCCCCGACACCGATCCCGTGCGTTCGGACCTGACCGCCGAGGCGATCCGGCTCACTCGCTTGATCCGCGCACTGCTGCCCGACGACGGGGAGGTGGCCGGACTGCTGGCGCTGATGCTGCTCACCGAGGCCCGCCGCCCCGCCCGGGTCTCGGCCAGCGGTGAACTGGTCACCCTCGACGAGCAGGACCGCGGGGCCTGGGACTCAGACCTGATCGCCGAGGGCCACCGGCTGGTGCGCGAGCGCCTAGCAGCCAGCGCCGCCGGGGTGGCTCCGGGCCGCTACCAGATCCTCGCGGCGATCAACGCCGTGCACACCTCCGCCCGCGCAGCCCGCGACACCGACTGGTCGCAGGTCGTCGCTCTCTACGACCAGCTCGTCCGCCTCGACGCCTCGCCCATCATCGCCCTCAATCGAGCCGTCGCGGTCGCCGAGCTTGACGGCCCGCAGGTGGCCCTGGCGGCCGTGGACCGTCTTGAAGGCCCGTTGGCCGGCTATCACGCCTACCACGCGACCCGCGCCGCTCTGCTGCGCCGGCTGGGACACATCCAGGACGCGCGCGCGGCGTATGACAGGGCCATCGACCTGGCGGGCAACAGCGCCGAAACCGCCTACCTGACCCGCCGCCGCGACGAGCTCGGATAGCCCCTGCGCCGGCACCTCCAGCACCGACCGCTAGCTCGCCGTCCGGACCCGTTCGAGCGTGGCGTAGCCCGCTGGTTCCAGGTCGGTTTGCCTCCGGGCAGACCGAGCCTGCAATCCGGCTAGGAGGATGCCGCGCGAAGGGTTGGCTGGGCGTCAGCCGACGCCTGGTGATGCACGACATGAGCCCGTTCGCAGCACGCGACTAGCGATCAACGGGCGAACGGCAGCGCGACACTTCGCGCGACCCGAAAGCCGACGTCGTCTATCTGGAATGTGGGGTGGCTGCGGCGCCGCACCGAGGCTCGGCAGCTCCAGTGTTCATCGAACCATCCGCCGCCACGCAGCACCCGGTAGTCGCCGTAGACCTCGGGATCGTAAGTGTCCCAGCACCATTCCCAGACGTTGCCGAGCATGTCGTACAGGCCCCAGGCGTTGGGTTGCTTGCCGCCCACATCGTGTGCTCGCCCATGGGAATTGGCGCGGTGCCAGGCGATGTCGTCGAGCTCGCCGTACCGTGCGCCGGTCGTGCCGGCCCGACAAGCGTGTTCCCATTCGGGCTCGGTCGGCAGGCGAAAGCCGTCAGCCTCGGCATCCCATTCGACATGCCCATCCTGAGCGCGCACGTCATAGGCCGGCACAAGCCCCTCCCGCTCGGACAGGGCATTGCAGAAACGAATCGCGTTGAACCACGAGACGGTCTCGACCGGCAGTTGATCTGCCTGGGCGCTGCCCGGTCGACTACCGGCGACCTGGGAATAGGTCGCCCGGGTGATGGGATGAGCGCCGAGGAGGTAAGCCTTGACGCCGACATTCCAGCTGCTCTGCGTTCGTCGATCCGAGATCGTCACGTCCCCAGACGGAACAGCGACCATGGTGATTCCCGTGCCGATGCCCACGATTCGGTGATGCTACCGATTTTCGTACTGACACACCGGTAGCGACCGGTTGCACGACAATCCTCGCCCTCCGGTCCCCGGGCGTGGATGCGCCCACCGTATGGACGGGCGTCCGGCGCAGTCCCAGCAGAGCCGCCCGGTGGCGCAGTGACTGTGGGCTATGGACCGGTCAGGAACAGGAGGTGACACCATGCGCAACTACGAATGGCACTGACCTAGCTAATCAGTCACGCTGATCCAGGAACAGGAGGTGACACCGATGCGCAACGTCGAATGGCACTGACCTAGCTAGGCAGCTCGCCATGTGACCAGTACATAGCGTGCTTAACATCGTTAGCAAAAGGTACCGGTCATGGCGTCGGCGCATCGTCTGATTCGACGCGTCGGCACCCTGACTGGGTCGCGCCCGAGGCGAGATGTCAATCAACCGTCCCGGTTCGGTGACTGGCGAGTTCTCTCAGAAGCTGCCGCGTCTGGGGTCGATCTGGTGGCAGGGGCCGAGGAGCCAGATCAACGCACCGCATGTGTGGGGACCCAAGCCCACGATCTGGCCTAGGCAGCCGATCGTGTCGGCAACGAGTCACACGTTTCATTAATCGGAGGGTCGCCGCCGCTGGCTCGGTCCGGCTGCGCTACCGAGGGGTCAGCACGCAGAACTCATTGCCGTCGGGGTCGGCCATCACCACCCAGCTGACCTCGCCCTGTCCGATGTCGAGTCGAGTCGCGCCGAGGGAGACCAGACGCTCGACCTCTGCCTGCTGATCGCCGTCGACCGGTGGCGCGATATCGAAGTGCAGGCGGTTCTTCCCGGCCTTGGGCGTCAGCGGCGGACCGCCCCAGGTGATCTTCGGGCCGCCGTGAGGCGAGCGGATAGCGGTCTCCTGGTCCTGGTCCCAGACCAACGGCCAGCCCAGCGCCTGGCCCCAGAAGTACCCGACGTCCTGGGAGCCGTCGCACGCGACCGCTCCCAGAAACCCGCAGTCAGCGAGGAAGCCGTTGCCCGGCTCGATGACGCAGAACTCATTGCCTTCGGGGTCGGCGAGCACCACATGAGGCTCGTCGGGTCGTTGACCGATGTCGATGTGCCGGGCGCCGAGTTCGAGCGACCGCGCCACCGTCTGCTGCTGGCCGGCCAGGGACGTGCTCGTCAGATCGAAGTGCATCCGGTTCTTGCCGGCCTTCTGCGCCTGGGTCAGAAGAAACCGGACGCGAAACCCGGTGTCGTCGCTCGGCAACAACGCGATGCCCTCGCGGGGGTCATCCGCCCGCTCCCAGCCCAGGACGCCGGCCCAGAAGCGCGCCAGACGCGGC
The DNA here is from genome assembly GCA_036399055.1 of Jatrophihabitans sp. Lineage (NCBI taxonomy): Bacteria > Bacillati > Actinomycetota > Actinomycetes > Jatrophihabitantales > Jatrophihabitantaceae > Jatrophihabitans > Jatrophihabitans sp. The sequence continues at coordinate 124,316 of DASWNX010000021.1, read as the reverse complement.
GGGTCGTTCGCCTCGACGCAGAGCGCGAGCAGGTGAGAAGTCATCGGCGTTCCGCCTTTGTGATCAGCTGAGTCACGCCTTGCGGGCGATGACGTACAGGCGCTGGGTGGTCTCGCCGCGGGAGGTGAACGGGCCGCGGTGGTACCACTCGATGTCGAGCAGGCCGGCTCGCTCAACGACAGCCACGATCTCGGCTGGGTCGTGCAGGACGAAGTCGAGGTCGATCTCTCGGTCGAACCAGTCAGTGACGGTGCGTATGTCGGCGCCGGTGTGGAGGGCGAGCACGAGCCAGCCGTTCGCGCGCAGCGGTCGCGCGAGCGAGGCGATCGCCGCTGGCAGTTCTGAGGCGGCGAGGTGGATGAGTGAGTACCACGCCAGCACCGCGCCCCACCCGTCGTGGGTGGCGGGGCGCATCAGCTGGCGCAGGTCGCCGACCTGGTAAACGACGCCGGGGTGGCGGCGGCGGGCTTGGTCCACCATCTCCGGGGTGAGGTCGAGACCAGTCGCCTCAGCCCCCGCCTCGGCCAGGAACGCGGTGACGTGACCTGGGCCGGAGCCCACCTCGATCACGGGCGCGCCCTCGGACAGCTCGACCACCCGGCGTAGCAACCACGACTCGAACGGCAGGCCGGCGAGCTCATCGCTGAATTGCTCGGCATAGGGCCCGGCGACCGCGGCGTACGCCGCTCGGATCTTGTCATCGCGCGCCTCGGGCCCGGCGTCGAGCACCGACTCGCGGTCGACGGGCGCCGGGGCGGCAGTCGCCTCGGGCGACTCGACCGGGCCGAGCAGGTGGATCCAACGGCTGTCCTGCTGGCCCGGTCGGCGCGGGAGCTCGCGCGCCAGCGGGGTCTGCCCATCGGCCATCCGAGCAAGGCACGCCTGCACCTCGGTGCGGTCAGAGAAGCGGTGCAGCCGTTCGGTGCGGGTCTTGAGCTCTCCGGCGGACTGCGGCCCGCGCAGCAGCAGCATGGTCAGCAGTGCCCGCTCGTCCGGCGCGAGGCCGCGGCGCTGCGCGAATGTCTGCGCGTACTTCACCACGCGACTGCCCGCGCCCTGCCAGGTCGGCGCCACGAGTCCCTTGTCCTTGAGCGCCCGCAGCGTCCGATGCACCAGTTCCTCGTCGTAGTCGACGACGGGCTCTCGGCTAGTGGTCTGGTTACAGGCGGCGCGCACCGAGGTGACGCTCATCGGATACGACGCCGGGACGGTGACCTCCTTCTCCAAGAGGCTGCCGAGCACGCGTTGCTCGGCGTCGTCGAGCACCGGTGCGTCGGTCACGACGCCGAGGTTAGCGAAGTGTCCGGAGCGCGGCTTGGCAGCGTTGCCTGCCGTGCCGCACGCTTCGGCTTGTCCACCGCCGAGAGCGGTGTGGGTCACCTCAGCCGGGTCGCTGGGACTTCGGCAGCTTGGCCACCACCTGGTCGTATGAGTCGTCGATGAGTTCGCAGACCTCGTCGTCGGGCAGCTCGTCGATCCGCACCCGCACCCACAGCCGCTTGTCCAAGTACGGCGCCGGCCCGGCCAGCTCCGGATAACGCTGCTTGAGCTCGGCCACCGCCGTCTCGGTGTTCTTCACGGCGACGGTGCTCTTGTCCTCCACCCGGCCCGGAAACAGGAAGATCTTGCTGCCCACCTTGGCCAGATCGTGGTTCTCTCCCCACGGGCTGTCGGCCCAGGCGCCGGGCTTGCCGAGGGCGTAGCGCAGTGCGTCGTCACTGTCCATCGATGCCAGGTTTAGCACAGCCCTGGCCGGCGCGCCGTGCTGCCCTGGGCAGCTGGTTTTGCGCCCGTGCCAAAATGGTGGCGTTCGAGTGGGTGGGCGCTCGGCGTGAGCGTCGTCATCCCTCTCCTCACCACCGCAGACGAAGCACCGCAGACGAACTCGGAGATCGAAAACGTGAAGATCCGTTCGCCAAGGGCCCGCTCGCTGGCCGTGCTGCCGGTGCTGGCGCTCAGCTGCCTGAGCCTGGTGGCTTGTGACTCCAAGGCCGGCACCGCCGCCGTGGTCGACGGCCACCGGATCACCGAGAAGGAGCTCTCGCGCTACGTCCCCGGCAATGCCCAGCCGATCCCGGCCGGGCAGGGCGCGAGCACTCCGGCCAAGAACTTCGTGCTGCAGTTCCTGGTGCGCAACGAGGTGTTTCCGATGCTGCTGGCCGCGGCTGGCTCACCGGTGACCGAGGCCCAGCTCGAGGCCACCAAGGCAGCGGCGCTGGAGGGCACCACCGAACGTGAGCTGACCCAGCAGATCGTCGCCTCCGGCCTCAGCGACCGGTTCGAGCCGGTGGTGCTGCGCAATCGCCAGCTGCTGGCCGTGCTGCGCTCCAAGCTGACCACCGACAAGCAGATCAACGACGCCCTGGCCAAGGTCAAGGACAAGGTCTCGATCAGCCCGCGCTACGGCAGCTGGGACCCGACCAGCCTGTCGGTGACCAACCTGGGCAAGAAGCAGCTGCCCTCCGTGCTGTCCTTCGACCAGACGCTTCCCGGCGACGTGAAGCAGCCGACCCAGCAGTGACCGAGCCCGCCGCCGAGCCTGCTGAGCTGGGGCCCGCCGAGCTGGGGTCCGCCGAGCTAGGGTCCGCCCAGCTAGGGTCCGCCGAGCTAGGCACGCAGCTGGTGCGGGCGGTCCAGATCATGGACCGGCTGCGCTCGCCCGGCGGCTGCCCCTGGGACGCCGAGCAGACGCACTCCTCGCTGGCGCCGTACCTGATCGAAGAGGCCTACGAGACCCTCGAGGCGATCGAGACCGCCGATCTGGTCGCACTTCGGGAAGAGCTGGGCGACCTGCTGCTGCAGGTGCTCTTTCACGCCCGGCTGGCCGAAGAGGCCGCCGCCGGCCAGCGGTTCACCATCGACGACGTCGCCGCCGACCTGGTCGCCAAGCTGATCCGCCGGCACCCGCACGTCTTCGCCGAGCCCGGTGACGGAGCGCAGGGCCCGTCGGCTGACCAGCAGCAGGTCAACTGGGACGCGATCAAGAAAGTGGAGAAGCAGCGCGAGTCGGTGACCGACGGGATCGCCTCGGGCCAACCGGCGCTGGCGCTGGCCGCCAAGCTGGTCAGCCGGTCCTCCCGGGCCGGGTTGTCGGTGCCGTTGCCGGCCGGCGACGGGATCGGCGAGCGGTTGCTGGCCGTCGTCGGCGACGCGGTGCGGGCCGGCGTGGATCCTGAGCAGGCGCTGCGCCAGAGCGCGCGCGACTACCGGGAGGCGATTCGAGCAGGGGAACGGACCGGCGGGCCGGGCGGCCTGGCAAGCGAGCTGATCGACGGCGCGACGGGCGAGTAGCTGCGCCGGATCAGCAGGACCGCCCGATAGGCTGGGCAGAAGAGCCCGCCCGGCGCAGCGTGGCGCGCGTGGGCTGCGAACCGACCTGATCAGATCATCGTCGAGCACGTCGAGAGGACCCAGTTGTGGCCAGCATCGAGGCCGTAGGCGCCCGGGAAATCCTGGACTCCCGTGGCAACCCCACCGTCGAGGTCGAGGTCGCCCTCGACGACGGCACGTTCGCTCGGGCCTCGGTGCCCTCCGGCGCCTCCACCGGCGCGTTCGAGGCAGTCGAGCTGCGCGACGGCGATGCCCGCTACGGCGGCAAGGGCGTGCTCAAGGCGGTCGCGGCGGTGCTGGACGACATCGGACCTGAGCTGCTCGGCTTCGAGGCCAGCGAGCAGCGACTCGTCGACGCCGCCCTGATCGACCTGGACGGCACCCCGGACAAGTCCAAGTTCGGCGCCAACGCCATCCTCGGCGTCTCGCTGGCGGTCGCCAAGGCAGCCGCCGCGTCAGCCGGCCTGCCGCTGTTCCGCTACCTCGGCGGCCCGAACGCCCACCTGCTGCCGGTGCCGATGCTCAACATCCTCAACGGCGGCGCGCACGCCGACTCCAACGTCGACGTCCAGGAGTTCATGATCGCCCCGATCGGGGCGCCGACCTACGCCGAGGCGCTACGCCAGGGCGCGGAGGTGTACCACGCGCTGAAGTCGGTGCTGAAGTCCAAGGGCCTGGCGACCGGCCTGGGCGACGAGGGCGGCTTCGCGCCGAGCCTGCAGTCCAACCGGACCGCCCTGGACGTGATCTCCGAGGCGGTGGACAAGGCCGGCCTGCGGCTGGGCTCCGACATCGTCTTCGCCATGGACGTCGCGGCCACCGAGTTCTACTCCGACGGGGCTTACCAGTTCGAGGGCGGCTCGAAGTCCTCGGAGCAGATGGTGGCCTACTACACCGAGCTGATCGCCAACTACCCGATCGTCTCGATCGAGGACCCGATGTCGGAAGAGGACTGGGACGGCTGGATCTCGCTGACGACGGAGCTGGACGAGGTCATCCAGATCGTGGGCGACGACCTGTTCGTGACCAACCCCGAGCGGCTGGCCCGCGGCATCGCCAGCGGCGCCGCCAACGCCCTGCTGGTCAAGGTCAACCAGATCGGCTCGCTCACCGAGACCCTGGACGCGGTCGACCTGGCGCACCGCTCGGGTTACCGCTGCATGATGAGCCACCGCTCCGGTGAGACCGAGGACACCACGATCGCAGACCTCGCGGTGGCCACCAACTGCGGCCAGATCCAGACCGGCGCGCCGGCCCGCTCGGAGCGGGTGGCCAAGTACAACCAGCTGCTGCGGATCGAGGAGGAGCTCGACGACGCCGCCCGCTACGCCGGGGCGGCTGCCTTCCCGCGCTACAACCGGGCAGGTAGCTAGGCGATGGCAGATCGAGCCCGGGTGGCCGGCGAAGGCCGGCCCGCCGGCCGCACCGGCCGGCGGCCGGCTTGGGCGCACGCGCCGAAGTTGACCGGCCGCCGGATGATGGTGGCGGCGATGGCGCTGTTCCTGGTGGTCGTGCTGGCCTCGCCGTTTCAGACCTATCTGAGCCGGCGGGCCTCGGTCGCCGACTCCGAGCGCCAGCAACGGCAGCTCACCGCCCAGCTGGCCGAGCTCAGGCGCCAGAGCGAGCAGTGGCAGGACCCCGCCTTCGTGGCCCGCCAGGCACGGATCAGGCTGCAGTACATCCGCCCGGGTGACACCCTGTACACCGTGCTGGACGCCCACGGAAACCCGCTCGGACCGCCACCGGCGGCTGCCGCCGCCGAGAAGGCCACCCGGGTCGATCACCGGCCCAGCTGGAACACCGTGCTGTGGACCAGCGTGCAGAACACCGACGCCTCGCAGTGACCGCTGTTCCCTCCGGCGAGGCGGTGAGCGCCGAGGACGCCGAGATCGTCCACGCGCAGCTGGGCCGGCCGCCGCGCGCCATCCGCGCCATCGCCCACCGGTGCCCGTGCGGCAACCCCGACGTCGTCGAGACCGCGTCCCGGCTGCCCGACGGCACCCCGTTCCCGACGCTGTACTACCTGACCTGCCCGAAGGCGACCTCCCTGGTGTCGACGCTGGAGGCGTCCGGGTTGATGCGCCAGATGACGGAGCGGCTGGGCTGTGACGCCACGCTGGCAGCCGACTACCGGGCCGCGCATGAGGCCTATCTGGCTGAGCGCGAGCGGCACGGGCCGGCGCCTGAGATCAGTGACGTCTCAGCCGGGGGGATGCCCACCCGGGTCAAGTGCCTGCACGTCCTGGTGGCCCACTCGCTGGCCGCGGGGCCCGGAGTGAACCCGCTCGGCGACGAGGCGCTGGCCGCGCTGGGGGACTGGTGGCAACAGGGCCGGTGCGTGGCCCCGCCGGAAGCGCAGTCCTCGTGAGACGGGTGGCGGCCATCGACTGCGGCACGAACTCCATCCGGCTGCTGATCGCCGACGGCAGCCCGGCCGGACTGCGCGACGTGCACCGCCAGATGCGGGTGGTCCGGCTCGGTGAAGGCGTCGATCAGACCGGCCGGCTGGCGCCGGCGGCGATCGAGCGCACCCGGCTGGCGCTGGTGGACTACGCCGGGATCATCCGGTCCTCAGGGGCGACGCAGGTGCGGATGGTCGCCACCTCCGCCTCGCGCGACGCCGACAACGCCGACGAGTTCCGGAAGGTGGTCAGCCAGGTCCTGGGAGTCGAGCCTGAGGTGATCACCGGACTGGCCGAGGCGCAGCTGTCCTTCCTGGGGGCGGTGGCCGGGCTGCCCGGGGTGGCGGACCCGCTGCTGGTGGCCGACATCGGCGGCGGCTCCACCGAGCTGGTGCTGGGCACTGTGTCAGCCACGTCGCCGGCCGGCTCCTCGCTCGTTCCTGCCACGTCGCTGACCCAGCCGGTCAAGCCGCAGGTCATCGCCGCGCACAGCATGGACGTCGGCTGCGTCCGGATGACCGAGCGGCGCCTGCACGACGACCCGCCGACCGAGGACCAGATCCAGGCGGCACTGGCCGACCTGCGGCTGGCGCTGCAGGCCGCCACGGCCGACGTGCCGATCGGTCAGGCCGCCGCGTTCGTCGGAGTGGCGGGCACCGTGACCACCATCGCCGCGCTGGCGCTGGAGCTGCCCGGCTATGACCCTGAGGCGATCCACGGTTCGGTGATCGACTACCTGCAGGTCAGCGAGGTCACCGACAGGCTGCTCAAGATGAGCCGGGCCGAGCGAGCCGCCCTGCCGGTGATGCATCCCGGCCGGGTGGACGTGATCGGCGGCGGGGCGCTGGTGCTGCGCACCGTGATGGAGGCAGTCGGCGCCCGCGAGGTGATCGCCAGCGAGCACGACATCCTCGACGGCATCGCGCTGAGCCTGCTGGACGGCTGACCCGCAAACGGGCCTCGCTGAGCTCGCTAACCCGGCGCTGACCGGTCCGGCCGGTGATCAGGTGTTGATGGCGGTCAGCGCGCTCGGCGCCTTGGGGCCCTTGTCGTCGCTGATCTGCTTCGGACGCGGCGACGGATGGCCGGTCATCGCCCGCCAGACCGTGTCGGCGCCCTTGGTGGTGGCCAGCTGGGCCACCGCCGCCCCCACACCGGTCAAGGACGCCCAGATCAGGGCGTCCTTCCAGTTGGTGTCGGCATCGCGCGGGTTCACCGGCGCCCGGCCGGGTCGGGCCGCCGTCCAGGCCTTCGAGGAGGCCGAGCTGACCACCTTGCCGACCGGCACCGCCACCGCGACCGCCACCAATTTGAACGCGAACCTGCTCGCTGCGCCAGCCATGTGCCACCCCCATCGTCGTGAGCCCTGCTCGCCGGGCCTCAAGGATGAGTCTAGGTCGCGTCCGGGGCGGTCACCGGGGCGGCCGGGTCAGTGGCGCCTGGTCGGTAGCGTGGAAATCGCCAAGGGAGAGGGCTGAGCTGATGAGTGGTGGACCTACGCGAATCCTGATCGTCGGCGGTGGTTACGTCGGCATGTACACCGCCTTGCGGGCGCAGAAAAAGCTGTCTCGCGGCCGGGCCGAGATCGTGGTGATCGACCCGCAGCCCAACATGACCTACCAGCCGTTCCTGCCCGAGGCCGCGGCCGGCAGCGTCGAGCCGCGGCATGTGGTGGTGCCGTTGCGGCGGGTGTTGAAGAAGTGCCGGGTGATCACCGGACGGGTGAGCGCCATCGACCACGGCCGGCGCTCGGTCACGGTGGAGCAGGAGACCGGGGATGTCTACCAGCTGAGCTACGACCTGTTGGTGGTGGCGCCGGGCTCCATTGCCCGGACGCTGCCGATCCCGGGCCTGGCCGAACAGGGCATCGGATTCAAGACCATCGGCGAGGCGATCTACATCCGCAACCACGTGCTGTCCCGGCTGGATTTCGCCTCATCCACCGAGGATCCGGCGCTCAAGCGCCGGGCGCTGAGTTTCGTCTTCGTCGGCGGCGGCTACGCCGGGGTCGAAGCGCTGGCCGAGCTTGAGGACATGGCCCGCTACGCCTGCCGCTACTACCCCAACCTCACCTCGGCGGACCTGCGCTGGGTGCTGGTCGAGGCATCGAACCGGATCATGCCCGAGGTGTCGGTGGGGCTGTCGGCCTACACCGCCAAGCGGTTGAAGCAACGCTCGATCGACGTCCGGCTCGCCACCCGGCTCGTCTCGGCGGTGGACGGCCGCATCGAGCTGTCCGACGGCGAGTCCTTCGAGGCCGACACCCTGGTCTGGACGGCCGGGGTGAAGGCGCACCCGCTGGCCGCCCGGTCGGGATTGCCGGTGGATGACAAGGGCCGGCTGACCTGCCGGGCCAACCTGACGGTCAAGGGGGTCGAGGGAGTGTTCTCCGCCGGCGACACCGCGGCCGTGCCGGACCTGTCCAAGGACGACCCGAACGCCCTGTGCGGCCCGTCGGCCCAACACGCCGTCCGGCAGGCCAAGGTTCTCGCCGACAACCTGGCGCGGGCGGTCAACGGCCAGGCGCTGGAGGACTACAAGCACGCCTACGCCGGCTCAGTCGCCTCGCTGGGGCTGTACCGGGGGGTGGCTGAGCTCTACGGCGTCAAGGTGCGGGGCCCGCTGGCCTGGTTCATCCACCGCACCTATCACCTGTCCCGGGTGCCGACCTTCAACCGCAAGGTGCGGGTGCTCGCCGACTGGACCGCAGCGCTGTTCTTCCGCCGCGAGGTGGTGTCGCTGGGCCAGCTGCAATCGCCCCGTCATGACTTCGAGCGGGCCAGCGCGTCCTGACCTGGGTGGTCGGGACGGCGACGCTCGCCCGGCCGGCAAGCCGCCGGCCCCAGCCCGAGGAGCCGGGCCGATACTCTGCTGGCGCGGCCCCCGTAGCCCAATGGCAGAGGCAGCGGACTTAAAATCCGCCAAGTGTCGGTTCGAGTCCGACCGGGGGCACCAGAGACATCGGCAGTAGGCGCTCGACACGGCGCGAGTTCTGACGCCCTATGGGGCGGCGGGGGGCTGGCCGGGGAGGCGCCTCAGCTGAGCTGAGGCTCGACCGCGCTGGCACGAAGGTCCGGCGTCGAGCCGGCGGACTGACCCAGCCCGAAGGCATCGGCCAGGGCGAGGTGGGACTCCACCCGGTCCTCTACGTCGGCCAGCGGCGTGTTCACCATGATCTCCTCGACGCCCAGGCCGTCGATCAGCGCCAGCAGCTCCGCGCGCACCTGCTCGGCCGACCCGGAGATCAACGCTTGGGCGTGGCCTTCGCGGGTGCGGTTCTCGGCGAGGGTCCAGCTGTGCTGGCGGGCCTGCTCGGGGGTGGGGAAGGGCACGTCCATGCCGAGGTCCCTGCGGGTGCGCCACAGCACGAAGCTGTTGGCGAGCTCGGCCGCCCTGGACTCGGACTCGGCCACGACGGCACGCACCGTGATGATGGTGGTGGGCCGGGGCTGTTGCGGTGAGGGCTGGAACTGACTCTGGTAGTGAAGCAGCGCCTGCCTGGCGTTGGCCGGATTCGACGGATTCAGAAAGTGCCCGTAGGCGAAGCCGGTGCCGAACCGCGAGGCCAAGGTCGAGGAGCCCGTGCCCGTGCCGAGCAGCCAGATCATCGGCCGAAGGCCGCCTTGCTCGACCTGGGCGTCGATGTGGTGATGCAGCTCGATCAGTTGCCGGGGGAAGTCGCCGTTGTCGCCGGATCGTCCCAGCCCGAGATCGAGCCGGTGACCGTGCAGCGCCGACAGCACCCCGAAGACCTCTGCGACCTTGACGGGGTTATAGCGGGGCAGCAGCACGCCGCCGCTGCCGATGCGCAACTGCGTGGTCCGCTCCAGCGCCGCGGCGATCAGCACCTCGGGAGTGGTGCCGGCGAAGCTCGCGCTGTGGTGGTGCTCGGCGAACCAGTACCGGACGAACCCCCGGTTGTCGAGGATGGTCGCCAACCGCAGCGAGCTGCGGAGCGCTTCGGCCGGTGAGCCGCCGGCCGGCACCGGTGACTGGTCCAGCACGGACAACCGCAGGTTGCTCATCAGCTGCGCAGTCCGGTGCGCACGGCGGGCAGAGCGCGGTGGTCGGCTCGCGACGCCAGGTCATGGGGGGTCATCTGTCTGTCCTCTGATTGATCGTCACGTGCTGTGCCCAAGGAGTGGGCGGTACGGATCTTGCAATCATCCCTCAAAGCTGGATACTGCAGGCGGCGGCCCATTGAGATCAGCGACCTCCACGGGTCACAAGCGGGCTGCCGGAACCTGATCGGCTCCGCACCCCGGGGAAAGCGCCAGGCGGCGAGCACCATATTTCGGCTCGGAAACGATCCTGGGCGGCGGTGACGCGGGTCTCGGTGCAACCGCAAGGCGGGGGTGCTCACCGACTGGACCGCCGCGCTGTTCTCCCCCGCGAGGTGGTGTCGCTCGGCCAGCTGCAATCGCCCCCTATGACTCGAGCGGGCCAGCGCGTCCTGACTCACCCTGCCGTGACTTAGCCGGCTGTGACGTAAACGGTTGCTCGGCTGGCAGGCCCCTGGCGTGAGGCGCAGCCGATAAGGCGGGTCTAAACTCCGCTGGCACGTCCCATAGCCCAATGGCAGAGGCAGCGGACTTAAAAATCCCCACAGTGGCGGTTCGAGGTCGACTGGGGGCACCGAAAAAATGTCCGGGTCCACCCGGTATATTCCTAGACCTGAGATGGCCTGGACTCGCGACTCATTCCCGGGCTCAATTCATATTGATGATTGGGGTGCTGAATGAGAGTTCGGGCGACCGGAATGTTGGATACTGGTTTGGATTTTAAAACCGCCGTCGTGTCAATCTTTCTGGCACCCATTGTATATTTCGCGCTGAGGCGTGTAGGTAAATTTACTCTTCGGTTAGTTAAATATCTAATTGACTGGACTCTGCGCTTGGTTGGCCGAACTGTCATGCATTCATTGGCTGGGCGGATAAGTATGCGGGACTACTGCAAGTACGCCATTCGTGGGCCCAGTCAGTGGTTGACCGTCCCAGGTTTGCGAGACGTGAAACTCAAGACCGATGAAGTGTTTGTTCCGCTGCTCTTAACGGGAACGCTCCGATCCCAAAAGTCCTATAGTAGCGAAAACATCCTAGAAGCGGGCAACCGTATACTTGTAGTTGGCGATCCAGGGTCGGGCAAGTCTTCGCTAGTTAAGCGGCTATATCGCGACTGTGCCACTCAGGCCCTCCGGCGACCTACTCGGAGTCTACTTCCCATACTTATACCCCTTCCGCGGCTACTCGACTCGAAGACACCATTCGACGGTACGCCGTCGTGGGCCGGGAAACGCCTAGAGGAGGAACTGCGAAAGTCCCCCAGCTATGAACCTATAGAGTTATTGAAAACTTGTTTGCAGGTAACTGGAGTTGTTGTTCTCCTCGATGGACTTGATGAAGTATCCTCAGAGTCGTATCGACAATGCCTCGAAGCTATAGGATTACTTTCCGAAATGTTGGATGCCGCGGGGGAGAACAACCGTATTGTCATAACAATGCGTTCATCATATTACCACCAAGTTGCGTTAGACCTGACCGAGACTTTTCCCGAAGTATTATACGTCAGACCGCTCACTTCGGGGGATATTTTTGAATTCTTATTGAAGTGGCCGTTCGGCGACTCTCGCGAAGTTTATAAGAATGCGGGACGCATACATCGTGAATTAACCGACCGACCGACGCTTCGTGAGATGTGTAGCAATCCGTTGATATTGGCTATGTATGTCAGTCATGGCGAACTAACTGGGGCGGAATCGGCAGTTGGCCCCGAAACCCGAACCCAATTCTATGAACGAGTAGTGGAAGAGTTACTCGTGCTTAGACGTGGACGGCAGGGAACCACTATAATGGCAAGAACAGCACTACGCGAACAACGTGAGTCATTGTTAGGCAGTCTGGCTTTAACGCATATGCTTGACGAGACCCAGTCGGCCAATTCACTGTCTTGGGCAGTCGCTGTTTCTACTACACAAGAAAAGCTGCATTGCGGCGAAGCGGACGCTATTGCATTTTTGAATCTCCTCATGAAGGAGACGGGCCTCTTTGAAGTAGAGCGGGAGGGGCAATCGATTCGCTTCATCCACCTAACATTCTGTGAATTTATGGCAGCTGTTGAAGCAATCCGTGGAAGAATCGGCGGTCTTGAACTCGTAATCGATAGATGCGATTATTTCTCTAAACGGGCTGCGCCAGAAGTTAGATCTCGGCTTCTTGAGGTGCTGCCATTTGCTATGGGTTTGACGCCCCGGGCAAATAGACTCAACGCCTTCGAGATTATTCTCGATAAGTTCTCTTGGCCTTCAATCGCTCGGTGCTTACTCGAAACACAGGCGTACATCAACACGAAATGGCGATCAAAACTTGAGGCCGAACTCGACGAGTTGGCGTCAACTCCCGAAAACCAGTGGGGTGCTGAGTGGTTCAACCGATTACGCCTTGCGTCAGTAGTTGTAGAAGATGCAACGCGCGTAGCCGGGGTTCAAAATTTTGAAGTCCCTTCAGTTTCCCTGGAGCAGTTTTACAACGAACTGGTTCGGGATCAGCGGTCGCGGCTTATTACCATGTTTTCGTCAATAGCACGTCAAGAACCATCGTCGGCATTTAGATTGGCCAGGCAAGCTGGTGTTGATCTGTTACGCGAATCCCCGGAAGTTTTGATTTCAAGTATGTCGGAGCCTGTATTTGCTTCAATGGTTTACGATCATCTTAGTACTAGTTCTGTTGATATGGCAGAGTGGGCAACGATGCTAGCGGAGGCGGCACTCCGCTATAAATCAGTTAATGCCGACTTAAGTCGGCAAGTTTCATTTAATCCCGAATGGACTAAACATTATTTATCGATTCGATCTATTGATAGGTGGGGTGACTTCCCGGGTGTTTCGAAGCTGGTCCGCGAGGCGGTCTCGATCGGAGTTGCCCACGTTAATGCAAATAGAAGCGCGCAGCTTGATAGTGTGTATGAATGCTTAGTTCGGCTGGCTGACCTGCCTAGCTGGCGCCGGTTACGCATCCGTCGTAATGCGGTCAGACTGACCGCATTAGTCGTATTCATTGTTGCTATTGCTATAACCCCGTTACGTTCCAACGGTATAGACTCGTTTGCGGGAATGGTCATAAGCGTAGCTTGGATATACGCCGCAATGCTCCCCGCCGTCTTAATTTATAGTTATATCACCGCGATGCGATTCGTCTATGCCGCATTGTTGAATATCGTCGCCAATCCATTTAAGGCAGGCGCACGCGAACTTGTCGTGGATCTGGATAAAATAGAGAATTCGTTCTTTGTCGATTTCGTACCGGGGACAAGCCTTATTTCCGTAGGAATGCGTTTATTTCGCCGATCGATGCGGCGGAAATATCAGTCTAATTTGAATGGGCTTGACGAGATTCGCGCTAGTTTGTAGCCCCACAATGGGCGGGGCAGGTGCAGTCAACATAGGAGTTCTCGTGGACTATTAGGGTGGTGCGAGGAGCTGCTGGCGGCTTCTTTAGCCTATAGGGTTGCGGCGAACGTGGTCATCGGTGATGTTCCCTGTCTTGATCATTACCGGCCCGCGGTGGCGACCGTGCGGACGCCCCCTCCTGGCATCGAAATGAAGCCTGCCTGATGTCGGCTCCAGGCGGACCCCTAGCCAATTCGGGTCGGCGGGACAGAGCCTTGGCGGTAGATCCGGAGAAGTAGGCGGGTGCTCGTTCAGCGCTGCTCCATGGCGTTCGGCGTGGCGCGGGAACTACCCGTGCACCGTCGGGCGTTGTAGCTGATGTCAACATGCGCACCGGGAACAACCGGTGTGGATATCGAGGTGGAGGCGCAAAGTGGCCAGTAACCCTGTCTTGCGGGGTTTTGAGAAGACCGGACGACCAGGTGCGGCATCCCAGGGCCCCAGCGGCCCGGTCGTGCCGCCGCCGCCCTCGGCCGGCCAGCTCAACGAGTGGTACAACCAACCGGCTTACGGTCAGGCGGCCCCGCCCGCGGCGCCGTCGCGGTACCTGACCCTGGATGACGTCGTAACCCGTTCCATGGTGCTGCTCGGGACCCTGCTGGTGGCAGCGGGCGTGGCCTGGTTCATCGTGCCGGACTCGACCATCGGCGCCGTCCTGCTGGTCAGCGTGCTCGGCTCGCTCGGCCTCGGGCTTTACATGGCCTTCTCGGGCAAGGCGAACGCCGTCACCGCCACCGTCTACGCCGGCCTGCAGGGCCTGGCGCTGGGTGGCATCAGCGAGTTCTTCAACGACCGGTTCAACGGCATCGTCGTGCAGGCGATCACCGGAACGATCATGGTCGCCGGTGGCGTGCTGGTGGTCTACAAGACTGGCGCGGTCCGGGTCACCCCGAAGTTCACCAAGATCGTGTTCGCCTCGACGCTGGGCGTCGTCGGGCTGATGCTGGTCAACCTGGTCGCCGGCTTCTTCACCGAGGGCGGTCTGGGCCTGCGTGACGGTGGGGCGCTGGCCATCGGCTTCAGCCTGCTGTGCATCGTCATCGCGGCCTCGAACCTGATCATGGACTTCGACATGATCGAGCAGTCGGTCCGGCGCGGGGTGGACGAGAAGGTCGGCTGGTACCTGTCCTGGGGCGTGCTGGTGACCCTGGTCTGGCTGTACCTGGAGATCCTGCGGCTGCTCAGCTACTTCAGCGGACGCGACTAAGCGAACCTGGCATCGCGCACGCGGCCCCGTCCCTCAACCCGTGGGGCGGGGCCGCGTGCGTCGTCCAGGTTCGGAAGATGATGTGGGCATATGAACTCGCGTGGGCATGCCGCGCAGACCGGTGAAGTCGCGTGGGCATGCGAGTGCGGGGCAGCCAGCGTCATGCTCTCCGAGCGCTGGAGCGACCGCTGAGCATGACGACGACTGTCGGACTGGATGGCGGCTAGGACAGCCGCTCCAGGATCATCGCCATGCCCTGGCCGCCGCCGACGCACATCGTCTCCAGGCCGAACTGCTTGTCGTGGGTCTGCAGCGAGTTGATCAGCGTGGTGGCGATCCGCGCCCCGGTCATGCCGAACGGGTGGCCGACGGCGATGGAGCCGCCGTTGACGTTGACCTGGTCGAGGTCGAAGCCCAGCTGCTGGTACGACGGGATCACCTGGGCGGCGAAGGCCTCGTTGAGCTCCACCAGGTCGATGTCAGAGACTGACATGCCGGCCCGGGCCAGCGCCTGCCGCGACGCCTCCACCGGCCCCAGGCCCATGATCTCCGGTGACAGGCCGGTGACTCCGGTCGACACGATCCGGGCCAGCGGCGTCACACCCAGCTCGGCGGCCTTGGTGTCGCTCATGATGATCAGCGCCGCGGCCCCGTCGTTGAGCGGGCAGCAGTTGCCCGCGGTGACCAGCCCGTCCGGGCGGAACACCGGCTTGAGCTGGGAGACCGCCTCGTAGGTGACCCCGGCCCGCGGTCCGTCATCGGCGCTCACCACCTCGCCGGAGGGCAGCGTCACCGGGGTGATCTCCTTGGCCCAGAAGCCGTTGGCGATCGACTTCTCGGCCAGGTTCTGCGACCGGACCCCGAAGTGGTCCATCTCTTCCCGGCTGACGCCCATCACCCGGGCGAGGTTCTCGGCCGTCTGGCCCATCGGGATGTAGGGGTCTGGCAGGTCACCGCGCTCGCGCGGGTCCTGCCAGCCGTCGGCGCCTTCGGCTGCGACCTTGGCGGTGCGCTCCTGCGCCTCGGCGAACAGCGGGTTCTTGGTGTCGGGCAGGCCGTCGGAGGAGCCCTTGACGAACCGCGAGACCATCTCGACGCCGGCGGAGATGAACACCTCGCCCTCGCCGGCCCGGATC
The DNA here is from genome assembly GCA_036399055.1 of Jatrophihabitans sp. Taxonomy (NCBI): domain Bacteria; kingdom Bacillati; phylum Actinomycetota; class Actinomycetes; order Jatrophihabitantales; family Jatrophihabitantaceae; genus Jatrophihabitans; species Jatrophihabitans sp. The sequence continues at coordinate 108,797 of DASWNX010000021.1, read as the reverse complement.
GCGTGCATCGCCATCCGGGTGGTCTGCAGCGAGGACGCGCAGTACCGGGTGACGGTCGCGCCCGGCAGGTAGTCGTGTCCCAGCAGGGTGGCCACGATCTTGGCCATGTTGTAGCCCTGCTCGCCGCCGGGCATGCCGCAGCCCAGCAGCAGGTCATCGATCTGGCGCGGGTCGAGCTCGGGCACCTTGGCCAGGGCGGCGGTGATCATCTGCGCGACCATGTCATCGGCCCGCATGCTGACCAGCGAGCCCTTGCCGGCCCGGCCGATCGGCGACCGGGCGGTGGCGACGATGACGGCCTGAGGAGTGCTTGGCATCGGATCTCCTTGTGAAGCTGTCGAAGCTGCCCAAACGGGCTAGTCACTACCCACCATGGTGGCAGGGGTGAAGTTTTCCTGGCCGCTGGACGTGGGCGGTATCACGGTGCTCGCCCGGCGGCGGATGAGCCGGGCCCACGGACCCCGGCGGCCGGCTGACTGGCCGTGCACCTGGGCCGGCTGCACCTCGGTGCCCGGCAGGCCGGCCGCTCGGGCCGCGGCCTTGGCCACCGGCCGGGCCCGGGTCGAGGTGAACGGCGCGGCTGCCTCGGACACCGTGCTCAGGCCCAGCGCCGCCGCCGCCGAGGGCAGCAGCACCTCGGCGGCCCGGGCGTAGCCGATCGCCGAGGGATGGAACTGGTCGGCGGAGAAGTAATCCAGGCTGCTGGCGAACTCAGGGCCCAGGAGGTCGCCCAGGCTGACGGCCCGGCCGCCTGCGGCCACCACCGTGACCGCCTGGGCCGCGGCCAGCGTCCGCGACATCCGGCGGGCCAGCCAGCGCAGCGGCTGCGCGATCGGGCGGATCGTCCCCAGGTCCGGGCAGGTGCCCATCACCACCGGCACGTCGTGCTCGGCCAGGATGCTCAGCGCAGCGCTGAGATGGCGGACCGACTCTGAGGCCCGGACCCGGTGGGTGACGTCGTTGGCCCCGATCATGATCACCACCAGGTCGGGCCGCTCGGCCAGCACCAGCCCGACCTGCCGCGGCAGCGCCGAGCTCTGAGCGCCTACCACCGCGACGTTGCGCAGCTGGACCGGTCGCCGGGCCAGTGCCGAGAGCCCCATCGCGATCTGCGCGGCCGGGGTCTCGGAGTCGGTGTGCACGCCGAAGCCGGCGGCCGAGGAGTCGCCGAGCATCGCCAGCCTCAACGGCGGCTCGTCGGCCCGGGCGCCGGGCGCCAGCCACACCCCGTCGGCCCGCGGCGGGTCGGTCTCGGCCGGCTGAATCCGGCGCCGGGCCAGCTTGGTCTGGCCGTAGACGACGCCGGCCGCCGCGGCGCTGAGCGCGCCGAGGCTGCCCGTTCCGAAGGCGGCCGCGGTCACCACCCGACGCGCGCGTGAAGCCCGGCTCATGCGGCTACCTCCAGAATTGACCCGTTCGATGTCGCGAATCGTAGAGGCGAGGTTAGCCTTTGCCCCATGCGCTACTACACCTCACTCATTGACCTGATCGGCAACACCCCGCTGATCCAGCTCCGCAGCGTCACCCGGCACCTCGATCCCGCCACCGCGCCGCTGGTGCTGGCCAAGGTCGAGTACTTCAACCCCGGCGGATCGAGCAAGGACCGGATCGCGCTTCCGATGATCGAAGCCGCGGAGCGGGCCGGCGAGCTCAAGCCCGGTGGCACGATCGTGGAACCGACGTCGGGCAACACCGGGGTCGGCCTGGCGATCGTCGCCCAGCAGCGCGGTTACTCCTGCATCTTCGTGCTGCCGGACAAGGTCGCCCCGGAGAAGATCAACCTCCTCAAGGCCTACGGCGCCGAGGTGGTGGTCTGCCCGACCGCGGTGGCGCCGGAGGACCCGCGCTCCTACTACCAGGTCTCTGACCGGCTGGCCCGTGAGGTGCCTGGCGCCTGGAAGCCGAACCAGTACGCCAACGTGAACAACTCCCTCGCCCACTACAAGGGCACCGGCCCGGAGATCTGGGAGCAGACCGAGGGACGGATCACCCACTTCGTGGCCGGCGTGGGCACCGGCGGCACCATCTCGGGCACCGGACGCTACCTCAAGGAGATGTCGGCCGATCGTGCCGGGGGCCCGGTGCGGGTGATCGGCGCCGACCCCGAGGGGTCGGTGTACTCCGGAGGCACCGGGCGCCCCTACCTCGTCGAGGGGGTCGGCGAGGACTTCTGGCCGGCGAACTACGACCCGTCGGTGCCCGACGAGATCATCGCGGTGTCGGACTCGACGTCCTTCGAGATCACCCGCCGGCTGGCCCGCGAGGAGGGCCTGCTGGTAGGCGGCTCGTGCGGCATGGCGGCCGCGGCGGCACTGCGGGTCGCCGAGCGCGCGGGACCTGACGACGTGATCGTGGTGCTGCTGCCCGACGGCGGCCGGGGCTACCTGTCCAAGGTCTTCTCGGACAAGTGGATGAGCGACTACGGCTTCCTGGACACCAGCGCCGAGACCACCGTCGGTGAGGTGCTGACCGCCAAGAGCGGCCAGACTCCGGCCCTGGTGCACGGGCACCCGAACGAGACCGTCCGGGAGGCGATCGACATCCTGCGCGAGTACGGGGTGTCCCAGATGCCGGTGGTCGGCGCCGAGCCGCCGGTGACCGCCGGTGAGGTGGTCGGGTCGGTGTCGGAGAAGGCGCTGCTGGACGCCCTGTTCGCCGGCGAGGCCTCGCTGTCGGACCCGCTGGAGAAGCACATGTCGGCGATGCTGCCCATCATCGGCTCGGGCGAGCCGGTCCGCCGGGCGGTCGAGGCGCTGGGCGGGGCGGACGCGTTGCTGGTGCACGTCGACGGCAAGCCCGCCGGGGTCGTGACCCGGCAGGACCTGCTGGGCTACCTCGTCAGCAAGTAGCCGCTCACCAGATAGCCGCTCAGCAAGTAGCCGCAGGGGCCCGGGTGCTCACAGGCCGGCAGCCACGTCAAGGGCTGCCTGCCGCACCCGGGCCACCGCGGTGGAGTACCCGGGCTGGTGCTGGCTCAGCACCACCATCAGAACCTGACGGCCGCCCACCTGGAGCACGCCGGCGCTGTTGGCGACCCACCGCCCGCCGTCGGCGTCGACGCCTAACCAGCCGTTCTTGATCGCCGGGTCGCTGCCCGGGTCCCCGGCCGCGCTGACACCCCAGCGCTGGTCGGACTGGACCTGGCCCATCAGCTCCAGCGCGTACCGCCGGGAGGCTGCCTCCAGCGGCGAGCTCGTCGAGGTCAGCGCCTGCAGCAGGAGCATCTGATCATCGGCCGAGGTGGTCGACAGCCCCCATCTGCCGTCGGCGTCGAAGACCGTGTCGCGCAGGCCGAGCAACGAGTTGTAACGGCGCAGGCCGGTGTTCCCACCCACCGCCGCCCAGATGCGGTCGGCAGCGGCGTTGTCACTGCGCCGCATCATGGCGCGCGCGTCATGATGCTGGCTCGGCGACAGCGGCCGTCCGCTCAGCTGATGCTGGTGAAGCAGGGCCTGGAGGAAATCGAGCTTGACGAGGCTGGCCGCGACCATGCCGCCGCCGGCTCCGAGACGGACAGACCTGCCGGTGGACAGATCCAGCGCGGCGACGGAGTAGGAGTCACCGCCACCGCCGAACAGCCTGTTCAGGCAGCCGGCCTGCTGGGCGGCGCTCGGCCGGGCCGGCAGCGGCGCCGTCGCGGCAACCCCGGCCGGCGCTGCCGCAACCCCGGCCGGCGCCGTCGCGGCAGCCCCGGCCGGCGCTGCGGCAACCCCGGCCGGCGCCGCGGTGACCATTGGCGAACCGCCGGCCACCGCCAGGCGCGGCGCGGCCTCCAGAGCGCGGTGAGCGGCCGTCCAAGGCCGGCCGCTCACCCAGGCCACCGTCAGCAGGACGGCTGCGAGCAGCAGGACCGCGACGCCCCGGCTCATCGGTGCTCTGGGCATGGTTGGCGTTCCTCTCAGATGGCTGGTCCTCGTGAGCTAGACGCAGTGGGCGCCGCTTCGTTGCATACGGCCGTCAGCGGGTCAGAACGGGCAGTAATCTGAGCGCTATGGGCAACTCGATGAATGACAGCAGCGCGCTGGGCCGGCTCGGTTTCAACTCCCGGGCGATCCACGCCGGGCAGGAACCGGACCCACTGACCGGAGCGGTCGCGGTGCCGATCTACCAGACCTCCACGTACAAGCAGGACGGCGTCGGGGGCCTGCGTAACGGCTATGAGTACAGCCGGTCCGGAAACCCGACCAGGACGGCGCTGGAGGAGTGCTTGGCGGCTCTGGAGGGCGGCGCGCGAGGGCTGGCCTTCGCCTCGGGCTTGGCAGCCGAGGACACCTTGCTGCGGGCGCTCTGCTCTCCCGGTGACCACATGCTGCTGCCCGATGACGCCTATGGCGGCACTTACCGGCTGGTCGCCCGGGTGCTGAGCCGATGGGGCGTGGAGTTCACCGCCGTCCACATGCACGACACCGCCGCGGTGGCTGCCGCGATCCAGCCCAACACCCGCGTCATCTGGGTGGAGACGCCCACCAACCCGCTGCTCAACATCGTCGACATCGCGGCGCTGGCCGAGGTCTCGCGGCAGCACCAGACGATGATGGTCGTCGACAACACCTTCGCCTCGCCCTACCTGCAGCAGCCGCTGGCTCTGGGCGCCGACGTCGTGGTGCACTCGACCACCAAGTACCTCGGCGGGCACTCCGACGTGGTCGGCGGGGCGGTGGTCACCCGCGACGCCGAGGTCGGTGAGCAGGTGGCCTTCTACCAGAACTCGATGGGCGCCATCTGCGGCCCGTTCGACGCTTGGCTGGTGATGCGCGGCATCAAGACCCTGGGCGTGCGGATGGACCGGCACTGCTCCAACGCCGCGCAGATCGTGCGGTTCCTCGGTCAGCACCCGGCGGTCTCGAGCGTGCTGTACCCGGGCCTGCCCAACCATCCCAACCATGAGGTCGCCGCCCGGCAGATGAGCGGCTTCGGCGGCATGGTGTCCTTCCGGATGCGCGGCGGTGAAGAGGCGGCGCTGAAGGTGTGCGAGCTGACTCAGATGTTCACCCTCGGCGAGTCGCTGGGCGGCATCGAGTCGCTCATCGAGCACCCGGCGCGGATGACGCACGCCAGCGTGGCGGGCTCACCGCTGGAGGTCCCGGGCGACCTGATCCGGCTGTCGGTCGGCATCGAGGACATCGAGGATCTGCTGGCAGACCTCACCGCGGCGCTGGCCTGAGCCGGCTCGCGATCGGCGTCCGGCTGGCAGACGGGTTCGACGGTGGCGGGCCGCGCCGTGAGGTTCAACGCCGGCAACGGGGGGCTGGCGGCGGCGGCGCTGGCCGGTTTTCTGCTGGTCGGGCTGGCCGCGCGGGCCGAGCCGGAGCAGTCAGGCGCTCCGAGCGCCGTCCGGTCGGGCGGCCCTCGAGAGGCTGCGACCACCGCCGTCCCCCAGCCCGATCAATGGACCACGCCGCCCCCGGAGGCCACTGGCGACTTCCGGGTGCCCTGGTCGCTCATCCAGTGGGTCCTCCTCGGCGCGCTGCTGCTCGCGGTGCTCGGGCTCGCGGTCGTTCTCGGACCGCGGCTGATCGCCTGGCTGCGTTCGCGGCGGGCTGCCTCCAGGACCGCGCGGCCGGTCGAGCCGGCGCGTGAAGAAGTCCTCAGGCGGGTCCCGGACAGGCTGCGCGCGCCGGTGACCGACGTGGCACAGGGCCAGATCCGGGACGGGGTGATCCTGTGCTGGCACCGGCTGGAGCAGGCCGCCGAGGCAGCCGGCCTGCCTCGCCTGCCGTCTGAGACCTCCTCCGACTTGGCCGAGCGGTTGCTGTCCACGCTGCCGCTGAGCCAGGCGCCGCTGGACCGGCTGGCCGCCCTGTACCGCGAAGCCCGGTTCTCCAGCCATCCGATACCGGCCGAGGCGGTCACGCAGGCCCGCGCCGACCTCGCCCGGCTGCGCTCGGAGCTCGAGGCGGCCAGAGCCGCCGGACCGCCGGTCCGAGCAGGGCATGACTGAGCCGGTCAGCTGGCGGTCGCGGTTGCCGGCTCGGCTGGCGCTGGCCGCCGGGCTGGGGCTGGGGGCAGGCGTCATCGTGCTGCTGGCCAGCCTCGCCGCGGGCCTGAGCCCGCGGCCGGAGCTGTGCGCCGGGATAGGCGTGGCGGCTGCGGTGCTGGTTCAGTTGGTGCGTGAGACGGCCGCCGAACCACCGCCGCCAGCGCCTGTCGACCCGCCTGCGCCGGCCGGCGGGGAGTACCTCAGCAGGCTGCGGCAGTCCGAACGCCGGCTCGAAGCGGCCAGCCGGGACGGTTCGAAGTACGACCGCAATGTCCGTCCGGTGCTTGCCCGACTGGCCGTCGAGCGGTTGCGCCAGAAGTACGGGCTCGACCCGGTCAGCCAGCCCATCCAGGCCAGAGAAGTGCTAGGAGAGCAGTTGTGGTCGCTGACGATCGCCCCGCCGACGCCGGCCAGCCCGGCGCCCAGCCACGCCCAGCTGAGCGCGCTGCTGGACCAGATCGAGGCGTTGTGATGGACGCGGCGGCGGCTGCCCAGGCCTGTGACGGGGTGTTGAGCGAGGTCGGCCGGGCGGTGGTCGGCAAGCGTGGCCGGCTGGCCATGGTGCTGGCCGGAATCCTGGCCGGAGGGCACGTCCTGATCGAGGACAACCCGGGCCTGGCCAAGACGCTGGCGGCACGGTCCTTCGCCCAGGCGCTCGGCCTGGGGTTCCGCCGGATCCAGTTCACCCCGGACCTGCTGCCTTCCGACATCACCGGCTCCTTCGTCTATGACCAGCGCCAGGGCGAGTTCGAGTTTCGCGCCGGACCGCTGTTCGCCGGCCTGGTGCTGGCTGATGAGATCAACCGGACGCCGCCCAAGACCCAGGCGGCGCTGCTGGAGGCGATGCAGGAGCGCCAGGCCACCGTCGAGGGCCGCACCTTCGCGCTGCCCGAGCCGTTCCACGTGATCGCCACCGCCAACCCGATCGAATACGAGGGCACCTATCCGCTGCCCGAGGCCCAGCTGGACCGGTTCCTGCTGCGGGTGTCCTTCGGCTACCCGAGTCAGGATGAGGAATGGCAGGTGTTGCAGCGCCGGATGGCACGCCGGGCTGAGGCGATCACCCTGAACCCGGTGCTGGACGCGGCCGGCCTGCTGGCGGTGCAACGGGTCGTGGAGGGCATCGAGGTCGAGGAGAGCGTCGGTCGTTACTGCGTCGCGCTGGTCGACGCCACCCGGTTTCATCACCACCTGCTGGTGGGCGCCTCACCGCGTGGCGCGCTGGCCCTGCTGCTGGTCGCAAGGGCCTACGCCCTGATCAACCATCGCGACTTCGTGACACCGGAGGACGTCAAGGCGATCGCGGTCGCGGCGCTGGCCCACCGGGTGACGCTGCGCCCGGAGATGTGGATGCGCCAGCTGTCGCCGGCCGAGGTGATCTCAACGGTGCTGGCCGAGGTGCCGGCCCCGGTGACCGGAACCGACCGGCCGCGGCTGCCGCCGGCGAGCCGGCCATGAGCCCAGAGCCGGCCATGAGCCCAGAGCCGGCCATGAGTCCAGAGGACCGGGAGTCCCGGCGGGCCGCGGTCCCGCCGGCGCGGTGGTCACCGACCGTGGCGCTGGGTCCGGCGGTGGGCGCCGCCGCGGTGCTGCTGGCATTGGCGGCGCTGCTGGGACGCCAGGACCTGTTGCTGCTGGCGCTGCCGCTGGCGGTGGGCGCCGTGCTGCCGCTGGCCGACCGCGCCTGGAGAGCGCCGGTGGTGCGGCTGCGCACCGCGAGCGCCACCCTGTTCGAGGGCCAGTCGACCACTGTGAGCCAGCAGCTCCACGCCCCCGACGCGGTCGACGTCATCAGGCTGCGAACCCGCCTGGAAGGCCGGGCGGAGCTGGCTGAGGGCGGCCAGGACGTGTGCGCGACGGCTGGCCGGGACTCCGACGTCATCCTCGACCATCGGCTGGCAGCGCCCCGCTGGGGGCGTAGCCGGATCGGCCCGGTGAGCATGGATGTCACCGCCGCCCACGGCCTGCTGCGCACCACCGTGACCGGCGACGAGGTGGCGACGCTGGCCACCTTTCCGCTGCGCGCCGAGTTCTCGGCCACCGACCTGTTGCCGGCGGCCCCGGGCATCGTCGGGGCGCACCGATCCCGGCGGGTCGGAGAGGGAGTCGATCCGGCAGGGGTGCGTCCCTTCGTCGCCGGCGACCGGTTGCGACGGATCAACTGGCCGGTGTCACTGCGGACCGGGGACCTGCATGTCACCGCCACCTACTCAGACCGCGACACCGAGGTGGTGCTGGTGCTCGACACCGCCTTCGAGGTGGGCGCTGGCGCCGGCCCGGGCACTGCCAGCAACCTCGACGTCGCGGTGCGCGCGACGGCCTCGATCGCCGAGCACTACCTGCGCCACGGTGACCGGGTGGCGGTGCTTGACCTGGGCAGGGCGGGTCGGCCGATCCGGCCCCGAACCGGCCAGGCGCACCTGTTTCAGATCATGGACGTGCTGCTGGACGTGCGCAGCGCTCCGGTCAGCGAGCTGGCCGCCAACCGGGCGATGGCCAGGATCTCCGGTCGGGCCCTGGTGATCGTGTTGAGCCCGCTGCTCAGCGCCGAGGTGGCGATAGAGGCGGCGGGGCTGTCGCGGGCCGGCCGCTCGGTGCTGGTCGTGGACACGCTGCCGGCTGACGTGGCGCTGCCCGAGCGCGGGCCCTGGCTCGAGCTGGCCTGGCGGGTGCAGCTGGCCGAACGCAGAGGCCTGGTGGGGGCGCTGGCCGATCACGGCGTGCCCGTGGTGCCCTGGTTGGGCAGTGGCAGCCTGGACCAGGTGCTGGCCGGGCTCAGCAGGACCGCCCGGGCTGCCAGGGTGCGGCGATGAGCAGGCCGGCGGTGAAGCTGGGCGGCGGTGGGCTGCCCGTGGGGGACTCGGGCCCACCGGCGTGGCGCCGCTATCCGGTGGCCGCGCTGGGAGTGCGGCTGGTGACCCTGCTGGCCGGGCTGGCGGTGCTGGTGATCGCGCCCGGAAGCCATCCCTGGTGGGTCCTGCTCACGGTGGCAGGCGTGCTGGTCGCGGTCGCCAGCCCGGATCGCGCCGGCGCCGGGCTCGCGCTCGGGGCGGGGATCGGCAACTGGTTTGCCGCCTACGGCTGGCACGCCACGCCGCCGCTGGCCGCCACAGCCGGCTTCGCGCTCGCCCTGTACCTGCTGCACACCAGCACCGCGCTGGCCGCGGCCGTTCCCCTGAGCGCGCGGCTGCGAGGCCCGGTGCTGCGCCGCTGGACAGGGCGCTGCGCGGTCGAACTGGCCGTCGCGGCGGCGCTGGCGGGCGCCAGCTACGGCCTGGGCCGGCCTGGCAGCACCAGCGCGCTGCAACTGCTCGGGCTGCTCGGCGTGCTGGTGCTGGTCGGCATTCCGGTGCTGCTGGCGCACCGGTCCCGCGGCTGAGGTGCGGCCTCAGCCCCGGGACCCTGGGCGCTAGATGTCGCGGCGCATGATCTTGCTGCCGAGCCAGACCAGCGGGTCGTACTTGCGGTCGGCGACCCGTTCCTTCATCGGGATCAAGGCGTTGTCGGTGATCTTGATGTGCTCGGGGCAGACGTCGCTACAGCACTTGGTGATGTTGCAGTAACCCAGGCCGTGCTCCTCCTGCGCCTCGCGCTGGCGGTCCCGGGCGTCCAGCGGGTGCATGTCCAACTCGGCGATCCGCATCAGGTACCGCGGCCCGGCGAAGGAGCTCTTGTTCTCCTCGTGGTCGCGCACGACGTGGCAGGTGTCCTGGCACAGGAAGCACTCGATGCACTTGCGGAACTCCTGCGAGCGCTCGACGTCGATCTGCTGCATCCGGTACTCGCCGGGCGCCAGGCCCAGCGGCGGCTCGAAGGACGGGATCTCGCGGGCCTTCTGGTAGTTGAACGAGACGTCGGTGACCAGGTCGCGGATCACCGGGAAGGCTCGCAACGGCGTGACGGTGATCGTCTCGGCCTCGGTGAACGTCGACATCCGGGTCATGCACAGCAGCCGCGGCCGGCCGTTGATCTCGGCGCTGCACGAGCCGCACTTGCCGGCCTTGCAGTTCCACCGGACGGCCAGGTCCGAGGCCTGGGTGGCCTGCAACCGGTGGATGATGTCCAGGACGACCTCGCCCTCGTTGACCTCGACGGTGAAATCACGCAGCTCACCGTTGTCGGAGTCGCCGCGCCACACTCGGAACTTCGCGTCGTAGGTCATCGGTTTCCCTCGTTCTTCGCGCAAGCGCTCATCACTGATTTCGCTCCGGTCCTCGCTCGCTGACGCTCGCTGCGATCCTCGCTCATCGGTTTCCTTCGTTAGCTGCCGTCACGGGAAGTTCGGGCTCGGTCAGGTACTTGGCCAGCTCGTCCCGCTCGAAGAGCTCGAGCAGGTCGGGTCGCATCGTGGGCGTGGGCTTCTCGGTGACGGTGACCGCGCCCATCCCGTCGGCGTCGTGGGTGAGCGCGCAGAGCAGGTTGCGCTGGCGCCAGTCCGAGCTCATCGCCGGGAAGTCGTCGCGCGTGTGCCCGCCACGGCTCTCCTGCCGGATCAGCGCGGCTCGGGCCACGCACTCGCTGACCGCGATCATGTTCTGCAGGTCCAGCGCCAGGTGCCAGCCCGGGTTGAACTGCCGGTGGCCCTCGACGCTGACCTGCCGGGCGCGTGCCTTGAGCTCGACCAGCCGGTCCAGCGCCTGCTGCATCTCAGGCTCCGTGCGGATGATGCCGACCAGGTCGTTCATGGTCTGCTGCAGTTCCTGGTGCACGGTGTAGGGGTTCTCGCCGGACTCGGTCTGGAACGGCCTGAGCGCGGCCTCTGAGGCCGCGTCCAGCGCCTTGTCGTTGATCAGCGGGTACGAGCCCCCCAGCGAGGCCACGTACTCGGCCGCGCCGATGCCGGCCCGCCGGCCGAAGACCAGCAGGTCAGACAGCGAGTTGCCGCCGAGCCGGTTCGAGCCGTGCATGCCACCGGCCACCTCGCCGGCGGCGAACAGGCCGGGGACGCCGTCGGCGGCCGCGGTGTCCGGGTCGACCTGGACGCCGCCCATCACGTAGTGACAGGTCGGGCCGACCTCCATCGGCTCCTTGGTGATGTCGACGTCGGCCAGTTCCTTGAACTGGTGCCACATCGAGGGAAGCCGGCGGATGATCTCCTCGGCCGGCAACCGGGTCGAGACGTCGAGAAACACCCCGCCGTGCGGCGAGCCGCGACCGGCCTTGACCTCGGAGTTGATCGCCCGGGCGACCTCGTCGCGGGGCAGCAACTCCGGCGGGCGCTTGTTGTTCTCGGGGTCTTTGTACCAGCGGTCGGCTTCGTCCTCGCTCTGGGCGTAGTTCTTGCGGAACACGTCGGGCACGTAGTTGAACATGAACCGCTCGCCGTCGGAGTTGCGCAGCACCCCGCCGTCGCCGCGGACCGACTCGGTCACCAGGATGCCCTTGACCGAGGGCGGCCAGACCATGCCGGTCGGGTGGAACTGCACGAACTCCATGTTGACCAGGTTCGAGCCGGCCCGCAGCGCCAGGGCGTGCCCGTCGCCGGTGTACTCCCAGGAGTTGGAAGTGGTCTTGAAGGACTTGCCGATGCCGCCGGTGGCCAGCACCACGGCCGGGGTCCGGAACACCACGAACTTGCCCGACTCGCGCCAGTACGCGAAGACTCCGGCGATGGCGCCGCTGTCGTCGTGCAGCAACTCGGTGACGGTCAGCTCGGCGAACACCTTGAGCTTGTCGTCGGAGGCCACCCCGCCGCCGTCGTCCTGCTGCAGCGACACGATCTTCTGCTGCAGGGTCCGGATCAGCTCCAGGCCGGTGCGGTCACCGACGTGGGCCAGTCGCGGGTACTCATGCCCTCCGAAGTTGCGCTGGCTGATCCGGCCGTCGGGCGTCCGGTCGAACAGCGCGCCGTAGGTCTCGAGCTCCCAGACGCGCTGCGGGGCCTCCTTGGCGTGCAACTCGGCCATCCGCGGGTTGTTCAGGAACTTGCCCCCGCGCATGGTGTCGCGAAAGTGCACCTGCCAGTTGTCGTTGGAGTTGGCGTTGCCCATCGAGGCCGCGATGCCGCCTTCGGCCATCACGGTGTGCGCCTTGCCGAAGAGCGACTTGCAGATGATCGCGGTCCGCAGGCCGGCTTCGCGGGCGGCGATCGCAGCCCTCAGGCCCGCGCCCCCGGCTCCGATGATCACGACGTCGTAGCGGTGCTGTTCAAATTCGATCATCAGGCAGCAGTCCTCGGGTGCTCGTTGTTCGTTGGTGGCGCAAGAGCCAGGTCAGCGCGGTCGGCCGGGTCAGAAGAACCGGGGGTCGCTGAAGGCGCCACGAGCCAGTAGGAAGACGTAGACGTCGGTGAGGACCAGCCACACCAGCGACACCCAGGCCAGCTGCATGTGCTTGGCGTTGAGCGCCGAGACCTGCATCCAGGCCCAGTACCGGACCGGGTGCTTGGAGAAGTGCTTCAACCGGCCGCCGGTGATGTGCCGGCACGAGTGGCAGGACAACGTGTACGCCCAGATCAGCGCGGCGTTGACGAGCAGCACCACGGTGCCCAGGCCCATGTGGCCCCAGTTGCCCTTCTCATCCCGGAAACCGAGTACCGCGTCGAAGGTCAGGATGACCGAGAACACCATCGCCGCGTACCAGAAGTAACGGTGGATGTTCTGCAGGACCAGCGGAAAGCGGGTCTCACCGGTGTACTTGGCGTGCGGCTCGGCCACCGCGCAGGCCGGCGGCGACAGCCAGAAAGAGCGGTAGTAGGCCTTGCGGTAGTAGTAGCAGGTCATCCGGAAGCCGAGCGGGAAGATCAGGATGAGGATGGCCGGCGACAGCGGGAACCAGGAGCCGATCGGCTCGCCGAAGTCGCTGGAGCCGGGCACGCACTTGGTGCTCAGGCAGGGCGAGTACAGCGGCGACAGGTAGGGCTTGGAGTAGTAGTCGCCGTTCTGGAACGCTCGCAGCGTCGCGTAGATCGCGAACAGCCCGAGCACCAGGGCGGTGATCAGCTGAGGCATCCACCAGCGGTCGGTGCGCAGGGTCCGGGCGCTGATGCGGGCCCGGCCGGGAGCGTGGACACCGGTGCCGGTCGTCCGGTCAGTGGGGTCTGCTTTGGTCATCGTGAGGTCCCCCGGTAGCCGCCCAGGCCCTCGTCGTCGGCGTCCTCGGCCCACATCGAGGCGTCATAGGGCTCGTCGGTCAGCTGGTGCATCTCGATGGGGTTTCCTCCCGGGCCAGTCGGCGGCAGCGAGCAGACGTCGTGCACGTCCAGCTCGAGCCGTTCGAGATCGTTGCGGAGCCGCCTCACGGTCGGCACATCACCGTACTTGCCATGCAGGGACGTGACAGCCGTGCGGAGGTCCTCCACCACGCGGTTCAGCGTTCTCAGCTCGACAGAGACCGGCATGTTGCCTCTTTCATTCAACGGGCGAAATCGTATGACGCAGACCTTGGGCCGGGCCTGAGTATGTCCAACCTCACACCCCCAGCCAAGCACCCCTGCCGGCGCGTTCCCACGTCGGCAGGGCCCTGGCTCAAGCCTGCCATGGACGCTGAGATGAAGGTCGGCGCCGCGACGGTTACCGTCAATTCCCATGAGCTCGCCACCTGGGATCGGATCGGACTGCCGGACGACCCTGGTCTGGGGGGACGGCTATCTCGGATACGACTTCGGCGAGCACCCGCTGGCGCCCGTCCGGCTGGACCTGACGATGTCACTGGCCCGCAGCCTGGGGGTGCTGGACCGGCTGACGGTGGTGGAACCGGCGCCGGCCGAGGAGTCCGAGCTGCTGACGGTGCACGGCGCGGACTACCTGGCGGCGGTGCGGGCCGCGGGTAGGGACCCGGGTTACCAGGGCTTCGGCCTGGGCAGCGCCGACAACCCGGTGTTTGCGGGGATGTTCGAGGCCGCCGCGCTGATCGCCGGCGGCTCCCGGCAGGCCGCGTTGGAGGTGTGGAGCGGCGCTGCCCAGCACGCGGTGAACATCGCCGGCGGCCTGCACCACGCCATGCGCGACTCGGCTGCCGGTTTCTGCGTGTTCAACGACGTGGTGCTGGCGATCCGGACGCTGCTGGCCGCCGGCGCCCGTCGGGTGGCTTACGTCGACATCGACGTCCATCACGGTGACGGCGTCGAGGCGGCCTTCTACGACGACCCCAGGGTGCTGACCATCTCGATGCACCAGGACCCCCGAACCCTGTACCCGGGAACCGGATCGGCCGGCGACGTCGGCGCCGGCGCGGGTGAGGGCAGCGCGATCAACCTGGCGCTGCCCCCGGGCACCTCCGACGACGGCTGGTTGCGGGCTTTTCAGGCGGTGGTCCCCGGCGCGGTGACAGCATTCGGCCCGGACGTCCTGGTGACCCAGTGCGGCTGTGACACCCATCATGAGGACCCGCTGGCCGACCTGGCCCTGACCGTCGACGGCCAGCGGGCCGCCTACGCGGCGCTGCACCGGCTCGCCCACCGGGTCGCCGGTGGCAAATGGCTGGCGATGGGCGGCGGGGGCTACGGGGTGCTGCGCTGCGTGCCGCGCACCTGGACCCATCTGCTGGCCGAGATGACCGGTCACCCGATCGACCCCGGCGTCCAGATCCCGCAGTCCTGGTCGCAGCGGTTGCGCCGCCGGGGCGTGACGGCCGCGCTGCCTGAGGTGATGGGTGAGGGCCGCGAGCCGCGACCGCAGCCGTGGGCGCCTGGCGGTGAATCCTGGCTGGACCGCTCGATCTGGGCCACCCGCAACGCCAGCTTCCCGCTGCTGGGCCTGGACCCGCAGGACCCCCGTGACTGAGCCGCAGGGCCCGGTGGCTGAGCCGCAGGGCCCGGTGGCTGACCCGCAGGGCTCGGTGACCGAGCCGGGCGGTTACCCGCCGAGCTGGGAAGCCGACGTGGTGGTGGCCGACGGCGGCACCTTGCACCTGCGGCCGCTGACCCCCGCCGACGCCGAAGCGCTGGTCGCCTTTCACGCCGGGCTGTCGATGCGCACCCGCTACCTGCGCTACTTCTCGGCCTATCCGACCATCCCGAAACGAGACCTGATCCGGTTCACCCATGTCGACCACGTCGACCGGGTGGCGCTGGCGGCCTGGCTGGGCCACGAGGTCGTCGCTGTCGGGCGTTTCGACCGGCTCCCGGGTGATGACCCGGCCACGCCGGGCCAGGCCGCTGAGGTCGCGTTCGTGGTCGCCGACGCCCATCAGGGGCGGGGGATCGGCTCGGTGCTGCTGGAGCATCTGGCCGAGACCGCCCGTGGGCTGGGCATCACCCGGTTCGAGGCGCTGGTGCTGGCCGAGAACGCCACCATGCTGCGGGTGTTCCTCGACGCCGGCTACCAGCCGTCGCGCCACCTCAACGGCAATGAGGTGACCCTCGAGTTCGACATCGCGCCCACCGAGTTGACCGAGAGGGTGGTCCGCGAGCGTGAGCTGCGCGCCGAGTCCAGCTCGATCCGCCGGTTGCTGTACCCGCGCTCGGTGGCGGTGATCGGCGCCAGCGCCGACCCGGCGAAGATCGGCCATCTGGTGGTGCAGAACCTGCAGCGCTCCGGCTTCACCGGCCCGATCTTCCCGATCAACCCACAAGCCCGCTCGGTCAGCGCGACCTTGGCCTACCCGAGCATCGCCGACGTTCCTGGCGAGGTGGACCTGGCAGTGGTGGCCGTTCCGGCCGCTGAGGTCGGGGAAGTTGTGGCGCAGTGCGGCGCCCGCGGGGTCCGCGCCGTGGTGGTGATGTCGGCCGGCTTCGACGAGTCCGGCACGGCCGAGGCTCGGGCCGAGGGTGCCAGGGCGCAGCGGAGACTGGTGTCGCAGGCGCGCGCCCACGGCATGCGGGTGGTCGGGCCGAACTGCCTGGGAGTGATCAACACCGATCCGATGGTGGCGCTGAACGCGTCGCTGGCGCCGGTGGCCCCGCTGGCCGGACGGGCCGGTTTCTTCTGCCAGTCCGGGGCCTTGTCAGTCGCGGTGCTCGGTGAGGCGGCCCGGCGCGGGCTGGGAGTCTCGAGCTTCGTCTCCGCCGGCAACCGGGCAGACGTGTCGGGCAATGACCTGCTGCAGTACTGGGAGGCCGACCCGGCGACCGAGATCGCCCTGCTTTACCTGGAGAGCTTCGGCAATCCCCGCAAGTTCGCCAGGATCGCTCGCCGATTCGCGCGGCACAAACCCATCGTGGCCGTGAAGAGCGGCCGCGGCTCGATGGTCGCCGGCCTGCAGCACACCTCGGTAGAGGTGCCCGAAGCCAGCGTCCAGGCGCTGTTCGAGGCCTCGGGGGTGATCCGCACCGAGAACCTGGCCGAGCTCTTCGACGTCGCCCTGCTGCTGATGACCCAACCGCTGCCCGAGGGAAACAGGATCGCCGTGGTGGGCCACTCGACCGCGCTGGGGGTGCTGGTGCTCGACGCACTGGCCACCGCCGGAATGGACTTGGCCAGGCTGGTCGACGTCGGCGTCGAGGCCAGCGCCGATGACTTCGGAGTCGCCTTGCGGGAAGCGCTTGCGGCGCCAGACGTCGACGCGGCGATCACCATCTTCGTCCCGCCGATGCATCGCGGCCAGGAGGACGCGGTCGCCGAGGAGTTGCGCAACGCCGTTGCCGGGCAGCGCAAACCGGTGCTGTCGACCTTCTTGGGCTTCGACGGCGTGCCAGCGGCGCTGGCCACTCCGGGCCCGCTGGCGCCGATGCGCGGCTCCATCCCGTCCTACTCCTCGCCTGAGCGCGCGGTGAGCGCCCTGGCGCACGTGACGCGCTATGCCAGGTGGCGTCGCCGCGATGCCGGCGAGGCGCCGGAACTGACCGGGGTGAACGCAGAAAAGGGTCGCGAGCTAGTCGCCGCTCTGATGGCCGGCGCGCCGGCTGGACGCTGGCTGACGCTGGCAGAGGCGCGCGGATTGCTTGCCAGTTATGGCATCGCGATGGTCGAGGCTGAGCCGGTCGACAGCGTCGCCGCGGCGGTGCGGGCGGCTGAGCGGCTGGGCTGGCCGGTGGCGCTGAAGCAGGCCGGCGCGGTGCGGCTGCACCTGGGCGGCCCCCGTGACCTCGACGAGGCCTGGCGTTCGCTCGGCTTTGCCGAGCACGCAGAGGTGATCGTGCAGCGGATGGCGCCTCGCGGCGTCGACACCGTGCTGCAGGTGCATGACGACAGGTCCTTCGGGTCGCTGATGTCCTTCGGGGTCGGTGGCCTGGCCACCGATCTGCTCAACGACCGCGCCTATGCCGTCGTCCCGTTGGCCCCGCTCGACGCCGCCGATCTGATCAGCGGGCCCAAGGCGTTTCCGCTGCTGACCGGCTACGGCGGCGGCGAGCCGGCTGACATCGCGGCCCTGGCCGAGGTCGCGCTGCGGCTGTCCCGGCTGGCCGATGACCTTCCTGAAGTGGTCGAGTGCGCGCTGGAGCCGGTGGTCGCGGCGGCTGCCGGAGCGCACGTGCTCAGCGCGCGCGTCCGGATCGCCCCGCCGATCACGCGCAATGACCTCGGCGCCCGGCGGTTGCGCGGCTGGTGAGTCAGGACCTGGGACCGCTGGCCGGGCCCAGCCGCAGCCACATTCGCTGGTGGGGTCCGAGGTCGGTGTCGAACAGCGTTTGGAACGCTGTCCAACCATTGCGAAGGTAGAAACCCGTCGCTGTCTCACGTGCCAGACACCACAGGACGGTGGCCCCGTCAGCGATGGCTATTCGACTCGCCTCGCGCACTATGGCAGTTCCCGCGCCGGCGCCGCGACGCTGTGGGTCGGTCGCCATTCCCCGCAGTCTCCAGGCGTGCTCATCGGGCAGCCAGGGGCACGGTTGGGGAAAGATCAGGCAGGCGCTGAGAAGCTCTTCTCCGTCATAGGCGCCCAGATGCACGACCCCCGGCTGGTCCTCTCCGGGCAACTCCGTGCCCTCCGGCAGGCCCGGACGCAGCACTGATCGGCGCAACTCACTGCTTTCGGCGGCCTGAATCCGGCGAGCCGACAAAGATGTCTTCACCAGGCCAGATTAGCGGCCGTCTCGCGAAAGCGCTTATTCCACAGGGCAAATCACGACTGCGGCGGGCCAGGCCGGCTGAGTCAGAAAAAGACTCGCGAGAACAAAACGAGCCAAGATTTCACATTGATGATCAATTGGTGCCACACTTTCCGCTGGAATCACAACACATTGGGAGGACGAGCTTGAACAAGACCCAATTCATCGACGCCGTCGCGGCTCGACTGAATGCAGACCACAAGTCCACCGCAGCCATCCTGGATGCGATCACCGACGAGGTGTACGCCAACGTCGTCAAGGGCGAGAAGGTGATCCTCACCGGTTTCGGCGCTTTCGAGAAGCGCGACCGGGCAGCCCGCATCGGGCGTAACCCGGCTACCGGTGCCAAGGTTCGGGTCAAGAAGACCTCAGTGCCGGCCTTCCGCCCAGGAACCGAATTCAAGGAGATCATCGCCGGTCGCCGCAAGCTCGCCAAGGCGCCGGCCAAGAAGGTCGCCGCCAAGGCTGCTCCGGCTGCCAAGTCCGCAGCCGCCAAGACCGGCGCTGCCAAGACGACTCCGGTGAAGCCGGCCAGGGCCACCAAGAGCTCGGCTGCTGCTCCGGCGAAGACGACCGCCGCCGCCAAGGCTCCGGCCAAGGCTGCCAAGGCTCCGGCCAAGACCACGACGGCCAAGAGCACGGCTGCCAAGAGCACGGCTGCCAAGGCTCCGGTCAAGACCACGACGGCCAAGAGCACGGCTGCCAAGACCACGGCTGCCAAGACCACGACGGCCAAGACCGCTCCGGCGAAGGCCAGCGCGGCCAAGAGCACCGCCAAGGCCGCTCCGGCAAAGGCCAGCGCGGCCAAGAGCACCGCCAAGGCCGCTCCGGCGAAGAAGACCACCGCCCGGAAGGCGCCGGCGAAGAGCGCTCGCTGAGACAGTGTGGTGGCTCGGCGACCCGCCGAGCCACCACGTGTCAGCCGGCTCGACGGCGTCCGTTGCGGGCTTTGAGATAGTCAGCCACTACGTACTCGCCAAGGGCGCCGGACTTGGGCAGGAACACCCGTCCGCCGTTGCGGCGGCCCACCTCCTGCATGAAGTCGACCAGTCGCGGCTCGTCATCGAGCATGAAGATGTTGATGGTGGCGCCGCGCCGGGTGCATCGCTGCACTTCGGCCACCGTCGCCGCGATCGTGTCACGCGAGGGGGGCCAGCAGAAGTCGGAGTAGCCGTCGGCGGCCAGGTGGGCGGTGGGCTCGCCGTCGGTGATCACCAGGATCACCGGTTCGGCGCCCCGGTGCTTGTCCAGGTGCCGGCGAGCCAACATCAGCGCGTGCTGCAGGTTGGTGCCGTACACCCGCTCCCAGTCGTGATTGACCAGGTCGCGGGGGGTCATGACGCGGGCGTAGTCAGAGAACCCGATGATCTCGATGGCGTCCTGCGGGTACTTCGTGCTGACCAGCGAGTGCAATGCCAGCGCGGTGGTCTTGGCCTCGCCCCAGGTGCCGCGCAGTTCCATGGAGTACGACATGTCGACCAGCAGCGCCACCGCGGCCGAGGAACGGCGCTCGGTCTCGACCACCTCGAAATCCTCGGCGCTCAACCGCACCCGGCCCGAGCCCGAGCGAAGGACGGCGTTCTGCACGGTGCGCGCCACGTCCAGCGGTTGCTCGTCACCGAAACGCCATTGCCGGCTGGCGCCGGTCACCTCACCGGCAGCCCCGGCGTCACGGACGTCGTGGTCACCGCGGCCACCTGACTCCAGAGCGGCGAACACCTTGCGCAGCGCGGTGCTGCCCAGCCTGCGCAAGGCCCGTGGGCTGAGCTCCAGACCGCGGCTGCCCTGTTCGAGATAGCCCTGCCGCTGCAGCTCACGCTCGATCCGGCGCAACTGGTCGAGGTCCTCGACCGCCTGCTGGCCCAGCGCCCGCTCCACGAGCTCCTCATCGATGTCGGCCAGGCTGGCGCCGGGGTAGTCCTGCCCGGCTAGTTCGGCCAGCTCGTCCAGATCGGCCAGCTCGGCCAGGGCCTGGGTGCCGTCGGAGTAGCCGAGCTGCTGCTCGCCCGACATCCGCTCCGAGCCGCCCCAGGGCAGGTCCGGACGCGCAGCCCGCAGCGACTGCTGAAGCCGGCTGAGCTGGTCGCCCAGACCCGCCTGGCCCAGTGCCTGGTCCATCAGCGAGCTGAGTTCGGCTTGCTGCTGCGCGGTGAGGGAGTTCATCAGCCGCTCGGCCGCCGCTGCCCGCCGGGCGAGGGAGTCGATGAGCTCGGCGAGGTCGGCCGGGTTGTCGGGAAAGAACTGGCCGTGCTTGGCCATGAACTCGGCGAAGTCGGCCTCGGTGTGCTCACCGCGGGCATCGGCGTCCAGGAGCTCGTTGAGGTCGGCCAGCATCTGCCGGATCTGCTCCATGGCGCGCGGATCGGGATTGGCCAGGGCATCGCGCAACCCGGCGAACTGAGCGTCGAGCACTTCTGAGCGCAGCAGGTCCGAGATCTGCTGGTAGGCAGCAGCGGCCTCCGGCGAGCGCCACTGGTAGTCGGCCAGCTCCCGGACGGCTCTGGAGGTGTCGGAGGGCAGCGCGTCCAGCTCGCTCTCGGCCAGTCGTGCCGAGTCGGCCGGGTCGGGGAAGAGCGCGGCGCGCTCGCTTTCCAGCGCCTGGTCCAGCAGCTGGCGCACCTTGTCCAGGGTGCCGTCCAACCGTCCGGAGTTCCGCAGCTTCCGGGCCTGGTTGCGGGCTCGCTGGCGCAGCGCGTCCAACCCGCTGCGGCCATCCACCCCCGAGCGCATCAGCCGGTTCAGCGCCGTCCGCGGAGACATCCCCGCCAGCACGTCCTCGCCGATCTCGTCCAGCGCCTGACGGATGTCATAGGGCGGTTCCAGCGGGTCGGCTCCGCCATGCCAGGCGCCGTAGCGGATGCTCATGCGGTTTTCTCGCTCATGAGGCTCTTCGCGCGAGCGCTCATCGCTGGCATTCGCTGCGCTCCTCGCTCCTGCGTCGCTCGATGCTCGCTCATGAGGCTTTCCGGCTCTTCGCGCGAGCGCTCATCGCTGGCATTCGCTGCGCTCCTCGCTCCTGCGTCGCTCGATGCTCGCTCATGCGCCATACACCGTTCGGTTGCCGGCCGACTCCTTGGCCAACCGCTTGTTCAGGTAAAGCCCTTCCAAGGCGAACTCGACCGCGGCGGCGGCGATTCCCACGGTCGCCGGGCCCTCGTGCACGCTGTCAGGCTCAAGCCGTTCGAGCAGCGCCGCCAGTCCCGGAATGGTGCCCAGCTGCTCCAGCAACTTGTCCGCCGAGACGGTGTCACCGGACTCCACCAGCAATCCGGAGTCGAATTTCTGTTGCAGCGGCCGAAGATCCAGGCCCGCCAGCCGGGCTCGACCGGTCTCTGCGATGGCTCGCCGCAGCAGGTGCTCCAGCACCTCGAACTCGCGTCCCTCGTCGGTGTCCTCGAACTCGACCTTGCCGCGGGCGGCCGGCACGATCGCCGGCAGGTCTGAGATCCGGGCGACCGCGACCGGCTCGCCGTTGATCGCGGCCCGCCGGACGGCTGAGGCGGCGACCGTCTCGACCGCGGCGATCGCGAATCGGGCGGAGACCCCCGAGCGCTGGTCGACCTGCGGGGCGTCGCGAACGTTACGGGCGAACCGGGCCACCACCTCGAGCAGATGCGAGGGAACCAGCGGGGCGCCGTGCGCGGTGCCGTCGGCGCCGCCTTGGTCGGCGTCCTCCCAGAGCACCGCGGCCTCCTGGGCGATCAGCCGCAGCTCGTCGTCGAGGTCGATGGGGTAGTGGGTGCGGACCTCGGCGCCGAAGCGATCCTTGAGCGGGGTGATGATGCGACCGCGGTTGGTGTAGTCCTCAGGGTTGGCGCTGGCGACCAGCAATAGGTCCAGCGGCAGCCGCAACTGGTAGCCGCGCACCTGGATGTCACGCTCCTCGAGCACGTTGAGCATGGCCACCTGGATCCGCTCAGCCAGGTCGGGCAGCTCGTTCACCGCGAAGATGCCGCGGTTGGTGCGGGGCACCAGGCCGTAGTGCACCGTCTCGGGATCGCCAAGGGAGCGGCCTTCGGCCACCTTGATGGGGTCGACGTCGCCGATCAGGTCGCCGACCGAGGTGTCCGGAGTCGCCAGCTTCTCGCCGTAGCGCTCGCTGCGGTGCTTCCAGGTGACCGGCAGCTCGTCGCCGAGCGCTTCCAGCAGCCGACGAGAGGCAGGGGTGATAGGGGCATAGGGGTGCTCGTTGAGCTCCGAGCCGACGATCACCGGCGTCCACTCGTCGAGCAGCCCGGTCAAGGTCCTGATCAACCTGGTCTTGCCCTGGCCGCGCTCGCCCAGCAGCACCAGGTCGTGGCCAGCCAGCAGCGCGCGCTCGACCTCGGGCACCACCGTGTCGTCGAAGCCGACGATCCCCGGCAGGCTGGGCAGCCCGGCTGCCAGCCGGGCGATGAGATTCTGCCGGATCTCGGCCTTCACGACGCGGTGCACGTGCCCGGAGGCGCGCAGCTGGCCCAGCGTGGTGTTCTGCGGTGCTGTAGTCACCGTTCGACGCTACGTCGCCAACCCGTGTTTCGGCTATGGCCGGCCTCAGCAGTCAGTCGAGTCCTCGCGCCAGGGCTCAGCCGCGGTACGGCTTGGCAGTGAGCAGGGTCACCGTCAGCGTCTTGCCGGTGGGGGTGGAGTAGGAGACCTCGTCGCCCTCCTTGGCGCCGGTCAACGCCTGACCCAGCGGCGAGGCTGAGGAGTACACGTCGAGGTCGGTGGTGCCGGCCTCCTCGCGGGAGCCGATCAGGAACGTCTCGACCTCGTCGTCGTCGTCGGCCTCGCCGAACCGGACGGTGACCACCATGCCGGGGCCGGCGGTGCCTTCGCTGGTGGGCGCCTCGCCGACCTTGGCCTCGCGCAGCAGCTTGGTCAGCTGCATGATGCGGCCCTCCTGCTTGCCCTGCTCCTCACGCGCCGCGTGGTAGCCGCCGTTCTCCTTCAGATCGCCCTCCTCCCGGCGGTCATTGATCTCCTGGGCCATCACCGGCCGGTTGGCGATCAGCTTCTGGAGTTCGGCCGACAGGCGGTCATAGGCCTCCTGGGTAAGCCAGCTGGTCGACGAGGTATCGGTGCTCACGGTGTGACTCCCCAATGCTGCGCCGGCCAGAGGTGGCGCCGGTCAGAGGTGCGGGCGGTTTGCCTGAAGTCCTAGAACGTAACACCGGCGGCTGAGGTTCCGCGAAACCGACCGCCGAGCGCGCCAGCGCCCTCACCCCCGGGCCGGTTCCGCTGTCGGCACGCCCCCCGCGGGTGGGCCTCAGCCGGTCCATCGGGAACAATGGCAGGGTGCCCGACACTTCTGTTCCTTCCTTGCCCGCGCCGTCAGCCACTGGGCCGACCCCGGCCGGCGACACGGCTCCCGAGGCCGCCGCGGCCGGTTCCGATGAGCAGCTGCGGCTGATGTGCGTGCACGCCCACCCGGACGACGAGTCGAGCAAGGGCGCGGCCACCATGGCCCGCTATGTCGACGAAGGCGTCGAGGTGCTGGTGGTCAGCTGCACCGGAGGCGAGCGCGGCGACGTGCTCAACCCCGCGCTCAAGGGCCGGCCCGAGATCGAGGACAACATCCACGAGGTCCGCCGTGCCGAGATGGCGCAAGCCCAGCGGGTGCTGGGTTTCCAGCATCACTGGCTGGGCTTCGTCGACTCCGGCCTGCCCGAGGGCGACCCGTTGCCGCCGCTTCCCGAGGGTTGCTTCGCCCTGGCGCCGTTGGAGGAGCCGACCCGGGCGTTGGTCGAGGTCATCCGCCGGTTCCGCCCGCACGTGCTGACCACCTACAACGAGAACGGCGGCTACCCCCACCCCGACCACATTCGCTGCCACGAGATCTCGGTGGCGGCCTTCGAGGCGGCTGGTGACCCTGAGGCCTTTCCCGACGCCGGGGAGCCCTGGCAACCGCTCAAGCTCTATTACGACGTGACATTCACCCGCGAGCGGGTGGAGGCCTTTCACACCGCCCTGGTCGAGCGCGGCCTGGAGTCGCCCTATGAGGAATGGCTGGCGAACTGGGAGGAGCGCGCGGCCAGCAGGCGCGCGGCGAAGGTGACGACCAGTGTGTACTGCGCCGACCACTTCGACCGCCGGGACGCCGCCTTGCTGGCGCACGCCACCCAGGTCGACCCGCAGGGCTGGTTCTTCAAGGTGCCCCTGGACGTCCAGCGCGAGGTCTTTCCGTGGGAGCAGTTCGAGCTCGCCCGCTCGCTGGTCGACACCGAGATCCCTGAGGACGACCTGTTCGCCGGCGTCCGCGAGAAGGCGCGGACCTCGTGAGCCAGCACGCCCCGGCGGTGCTGGCCGCCTCTGACACCGGCAAGGGCAGCCCCATCGGACTGTTCGTGGTGCTGGTGCTGGTCATCGCGGTGTACCTGCTGTACCGCTCGATGTCGGGTCATCTCCGCCGGCTACCGGAGCGGTTTCCCGGTTACGGCGCCGCGGGCACCGACGGCGCAGGCGCTGACGGTGTCAGCACCGCTGCCGCCGCCGGCGGCGTGGCCCCTGCTGACCCGGACGCCGATGACCCGGACACCGCTGCCCGGCTGGGCGGCGATCCGGTGCGGCTGGCCAAGCAGCCACCGGCCGGGCCTCCTGCCGGACCCCGCTCAGAGCCCCCAGCCGAGCGTTAACGGTCGGCGGTGCGGGGGCCCTTCGAGCAGAACTCGGGCGACAAACACCGCTGACAGCGGCAGAGTGGCCTGATGCCCGGTCCTCTGCGAGTCCGCTCGGCGCTGATTGCCGAGGCTGAGCTCTCCTGGCGGTTCTCGCGGTCCTCCGGCCCCGGCGGGCAGAGCGTGAACACCTCCGACACCCGAGCCGAGTTGATCTTCGACGTCGCCGGGTCGGCCTCGCTCGGCCCCGTGCTGCGCGAGCGAGCCCTGCAACGGCTGGCAGGGCGGCTGACCGACGGCGTCCTGACGGTCACGGCGTCGGAGCACCGTTCGCAGTTGAGAAACCGCGAGGCAGCCGAGCAGCGCCTGATCCAGATCCTCACCGAGGCGACCGCGCCGGCCCCGCCGTCGCGCCGGGCGACCCGCCCGACGCGGGGCTCGACCGAGCGCAGGCTGGAGTCCAAGCGGCGTCGCTCAGGCGTGAAGCGGCTGCGGCGCTCGCGTGGCGAGGAGGCCTAACAGCCCGCCGGCGCTGCTGACACCGAGCGTCCCGGTAGGGCTAGGCCGTGGTCCGTCCCGGTCACAGCCGATTGGTCGGCTGTGACTGCGCCTCGCGCATCCAGGCGGTGATCTCATCCGGCTGGCGGGGCAGGCTGCCGGACAGGTTCACCGGCGCCCCGTCGGTGACCAGGATGTCGTCCTCGATCCGGATTCCGATGCCGCGCCACTCCGCCGGCACCGACAGGTCGTTGGGCTGGAAGTACAGCCCGGGCTCGACGGTCAGGACGTAGCCGGAGCCCAGCGGGCCGCTGCGATAGGTCTCGTCCCGGGCTGCCGCGCAGTCGTGGACGTCGATGCCGAGCATGTGGCTCACCCCGTGCAGCGTGTAGCGGCGGTGCAGGCCCGCTCCCGGGGCTTCGACGTCGCTGGCGCACGCGACGTCAGCGGTCACCGGCAGCACGCCCCAGGAGTGCAGGTGATCGGCCAGCACCCACATCGCGGCCCGGTGGGCGGCGAGAAAGTCCGCTCCGGCCTTCACCTCGGCAATCGCGGCCTCCTGCGACTCGAGCACGGCGCCGTACAGCTGGCGCTGGGCGTCGGTCCAGACGCCGTTCACCGGCATGGTGCGCGTCACGTCGGCGGTGAACAGCGAGTCGACCTCGACGCCCATGTCGGCCAGCAGCAGCTGGCCCTCGGCCAGATCGCCGTCATTGCGCCACCAGTGCAGGGTGGTCGCGTGCTGGCCGGCGCCGACGATCGAGCCGTAGCCGACCTCGTTGCCCTCCAGCCGAGCCCGCCGCCAGAACGTCCCCTCAAGCCAGCGCTCGCCGCGGCGCCCGCCTCGGGCCAGCACGGCCGGAAGCTCGGCGGCGACGTCGGCGAAGCCGCGCGCGGTGGCGTCGCAGGCGGCCTGCAGCTGGCTGACCTCCCAGTCGTCCTTGACCAGCCTGAGCTCGTCGATCACCTCGGCCAGCCGGCCGGACTCCGCGGACGGCAGCAGCGCGTCGACGTCCGGGTCGACACCGCGCGGGGCCAGCGCCGGCCG
The DNA here is from genome assembly GCA_036399055.1 of Jatrophihabitans sp. Lineage (NCBI taxonomy): Bacteria > Bacillati > Actinomycetota > Actinomycetes > Jatrophihabitantales > Jatrophihabitantaceae > Jatrophihabitans > Jatrophihabitans sp. The sequence continues at coordinate 82,743 of DASWNX010000021.1, read as the reverse complement.
GCCGCGATGGGCCTGCAGGTCGCGGCCGAGCTCTGACAGCGGCCGGGTCGAGACGCCCAGCACCGCCTCGGTGTCGGCGACCGTGGGAACGTTGCCGACCCAGATCGCGCCACGGACGCGGTTGGTGAAGTAGCCCGGCTGCCCGGGGCCCTCGTACTCGCGCACGTACAGCGCGGCGGTGTGGCCCGAGCCGGGGCCGGCGCCGGACGGAGCCAGCACCAGCACCGCGCCCTCGACCGTCTCACCGGTCAGCCAGGTGAAACCCGACCACGCGCGAAAGCTGTAGTCGGTGTCGTTGGAGCGGACCTTGGGCGCCCCGGCCGGGATGACCACCAGCTGGCCGCCGAAGGCAGCCGACAGCGCCGCCCGGTTGCGGGCGAAGGTGGCCGCGCCGGGCGAGGGGGCCCCGTTCCGGCTGGCCGGGTGCGGCATCGGCGGCGCCGGGTCCCAGTTCTCGGCCATCGCCTTGGCCAGGCCCGCCGGCAGCGGGATGTCGTGCGAGCTGGTGCCGTCGGTCGGTCCGGCAGCGGTCTCGGACGTGGGCTCGACGGCTGATTCGGCGGTGGCGGAGTTCGCCGCCGACGGCGTGGTCTCATCGTTCATGGCTGTGAGTCTAGGCCGGTGCGCCTCACCAGCCGGTGTGCTTCACCCCCCTGGTTTTTCCAGGTCGCGGCGATCACCGGCCGACGGTATGCGCGATGTGCGACTAGCGTATGGCCATGACTGCCGAACTGAATCCCACGACCATCCGGACCGCTCCCAAGGTGCTGCTGCACGATCATCTCGACGGCGGGCTGCGACCGCAGACCATCATCGACCTGGCGGCCGGGATCGGGTACCAGAAGTTGCCGAGCACCGACGCCGGTCAACTGGGCCAGTGGTTCATCGACTCGGCCAACTCGGGTTCGCTGGTGCGTTACCTGGAGACCTTCGACCACACCGTCGCGGTGATGCAGACCCGGGAGGGCCTGCACCGGGTGGCCAGCGAGTGCGCCCAGGACCTGGCCGAGGACGGCGTGGTCTACGCCGAGATCAGGTGGGCGCCGGAGCAGCACGTCGCCGAGGGCCTGAGCCTGGACGAGGTGATGGACGCGACCCTGGAGGGATTCGCCCACGGCGTGCAGGCCGCCTCGGAGAAGGGCCAGCAGATCCGGATCGGCTCGTTGGTGACCGCGATGCGCCACGCCGCCCGGTCCCGCGAGATCGCCGAGCTGGCAGTGGCCTACCGCGACCGGGGCGTGGTCGGCTTCGACATCGCCGGCGCCGAGGCGGGGTTTCCGCCCACCCGTCACCTGGACGCCTTCGAGTACCTGCGGCGAGAGAACTTCCACTTCACCATTCACGCCGGCGAGGCGTTCGGCCTGCCCTCGATCTGGGAGGCCATCCAGTGGTGCGGGGCGGACCGGCTCGGGCACGGCGTCCGGATCATCGACGACATCAAGGCGACCGGCCAGAGCCTGGAGCAGCAGGTCGCCTCGGTCGAGATGGGCCGGCTGGCGCAGTACGTCCGGGACAAGCGGATCCCGCTGGAGATGTGCCCGTCCTCGAACCTGCAGACCGGCGCGGCGTCCTCCATCGAGGAGCACCCCATCGGGCTGCTGCGACGGTTGCACTTCCGGGTCACGGTGAACACCGACAACCGGCTGATGAGCGGGACGTCGATGACGCGCGAGCTGGACCTGCTGGCCAACGCCTTCGGCTACACCTGGTCAGACCTGCAGTGGTTGACGGTCAACGCCATGAAGAGCGCCTTCATCCCGTTCGACGAGCGGCTGGCCATCATCAACGGCCAGATCAAGCCCGGCTACGCCGCCCTCAACCTGTAGATCACCTCATCGGCCGAGCGTCATGCTCGGCGCGCGCCATGGCGACGCGTGAGCATGACGCTCGGCCAGGCTCAGGCTCGGGGTCAGTCCAGCGGGTAGCTCAGCCGCGGCAGCGCCGCTTCCAGCTCGGCGGCGAAGGCCAGCAACCGCTCGTCCTCGCCGTGCCGGCCCAGCACGCTGACGCCGACCGGCAGCCCGTCCACCGCGCCGGCCGGCAGGCTGATCGACGGGGCGCCGGTCACCGCGCACAGCGAGGACGTCAGGATGCCGTGCTCCTCCTGGTCGCCGTAGGCGATCGGCCAGGCGGGGGAGTTGGTGGGCGCCAGCGCGAACTCGCAGTCGCCGAGCACGTCGGCCAGCCCCTGCGCGCAGGCAGCGTCGGCCGTCTGGCGGAACCGCTGGTACTCCTCGGACTCGACGCCGCCCGACAGCTCGGCGCAGAGTCCGAAAATCTCGTCGGAGAAGCGGGACAGCTCGTGCTCATCAGCCCGGTTGAAGGCGAGCAGCCCGGGCCAGTCGCGCGGATGCGGACCGGGCCGCCCGCGCAGATAGGCCGGCAACTCCACCGAGAACTCCGCCAGCAGCGCCTGGAACTCGGCGTCTTCGAACGGGCCCGACATCGCCGCCCGGGTCTGGGTCAGCTGGCAGCCCGCGTCGCTCAACCGCTCGGCCACCGCCTCGAACACTGCCGCGACGTCTGCGGTCATCGCGTCCGGGCGCCAGAGCGCCACCCGGCGTCCGCTCAGGCCGGGCTGGGCGCCGTCGTGCGACGACGAGACCTGCGCCCCGGCCCCCGACGAGACCTGCGCCCCGGCCCCCGGCGCGGCCAGCGCCCCGGCCGACAGCACCGCGAACAGCCCGGCGGCGTCGGCGACCGTTCGGGCCATCGTGCCGGCGGTGTCCTGGCGCGAGCTGATCGGCACGATGCCGGCGCCGGGCAGCCGGCCCAGCGTCGGCTTGAAGCCGACCACGCCGCACACCCCGGCGGGCGAGACGATCGAGCCGTCGGTCTCGGTGCCCACTGCCAGCGGCGCGAGCCCCGCCGCGACCGCCGCCGCTGAGCCCGAGGACGAGCCGGAGGTGTTGCGCCCGGGGGCGAAAGGGTTGCGGGTCTGGCCGCCGACCGCGCTCCAGCCGCTGGTCGAGGCGGTCGAGCGGAAGTTTGCCCACTCGGACAGGTTGGTCGAGCCGAGCACCACCAGGCCGCCGCGGCGCAACCGGGTGACCAGCGGGGCGTCGGCGGCCGGCGGTGAGTTCAGCAGCGCCCGCGAGCCGGCCGTGCCCGGCAGCCCGACGGCTTCGATGTTGTCCTTGATCAGGACCGGCACGCCGTCCAGCGGCCCGAGCGCAACGCCGTCGCGGCGCCGGGCGTCGCTGGCCCGGGCCGCCGAGCGGGCGCCGTCAGCGTCCAGGGCCAGGACCGCGCCCAGCCGGGGGTTCAGCCGCTCGATCCGGTCCAGGTAGAAGTCGGTGAGCTCCAGCGCCGTCAGCGCGCCCTGAGCAAGCAGCCGCTGGGCTTCGGCCGCGGTGTGCTCAGCGGGTCTCGTCATCGGCGTCGCCGTCGAGGGCGTCTTCTGCGACGGCGGTCACCGGGATGGCGCTGGAGCCTTCCCAACGCAGCCAGGACTCGATGCGGACCAGCGCGCGCTCCCAGCTCTTGGCGATCACGTCACCGAGCTGGGACCACTCGAGCGCGCCGTCCTTGCCGGAGTAGCCGGTCTCGCCTTCGACCAGCAACGCGTACTCGCGGGTGCCGCCCAGCAGCGAGCGCAGCATGCCGTCCTCGCAGCAGTCGGCGATCCGGGCCGCGACGTCGACGATGTCGGCCAGCTCTGAGACCGTCTCGGCACTCGGCTCGGCGGCAGCCAGCTCATAGACCCGGTCGAAGTCGTAGTGCGCCTCGGGCGTCGGCGACAGCGCGCTCTTGCCCTTGTCCGCGAACGCCCGCCAAGCCGGGTGGTCGGCCAGGTCGTGGTCGGGGTGATCGCCGAGCCAGGTGTTGAGCTCGTCCGCGGTGCCCAGCAGGACGATCTTGGAGCCGTCGCCGAGAAAGCCCTGCCACTCCTCACCGTCGGTGTCCTCCCACGGCGGGGCGAACAGGGTGAGCCCGGAGCGGCCGTTGGCGGCCAGCGAGACGGCGACGATCGGATCAGCGAAGGACGGCATGACAGGCAACTTAGCCGGTCACAGCCACGACCGCGGACGCCGGGCTCACACCCCCAGCGGATGCCAGACCGTCTTGGTCTCGACGAAGGCCGCCAGCCTGGAGATGCCGGGCTCAGCCTCGAAGTTCAGTTTCGCCGGGGACAGCACCCGCTTGACGGTGTCAGCCGCCGCCTGGGCCAGCGGCACCCGGTCGGCCGGGGCGACGCCGGTCAGGTCGAGGCAGTTGACGTCGCGGTGACTGGCCAGCCAGGGCGCCAGCTCGGCGACCGATCCGGTCAGCAGGTTGAGCACCCCGCCGGGCAGGTCCGAGGTCGCCAGCGCCTCGGTGAGCGAGACGGCCGGCAGCGGACGGTCGGCCGAGGCCAGCACCACCACGGTGTTGCCGGTGGTCAGCGCCGGGGCGACCACCGAGACGAAGCCGAGCAGCGAGGACTCCTGCGGGGCGATGATGGCCACCACGCCGGACGGCTCGGGCACGGAGAAGTTGAAATACGGCCCGGCGACCGGGTTGGCGCCGCCCACCACCTGGGCGTACTTGTCACTCCAGCCGGCGTACCAGACCCAGCGGTCGATGGCCGCGTCCACCTGGCGGGCCGCGTCGTCGGCGCTGCAGGCCTCGGCCGCCGCGACCTCGGCGATGAACTGCTCACGGCGGCCTTCGAGCATCTCCGCGATCCGGTACAGCACCTGCCCCCGGTTGTAGGCCGTGGCAGAGGACCAGCCGGCGAAGGCTGTGCGAGCCGCGCTGACGGCGTCGCGCACATCCTTGCGCGACGCCTGGGCGGCGTGGGCCAGCAGCTGGCCGGCCGGATCGGTGACCGGGTAGGAGCGCCCGGACTCCGACCGGGGGAACGCCCCGCCGATGTAGAGCTTGTACGTCTTGCGGACCGCGAGCCGCTGGCTGGCCGGCTTGCTGGTTGGCTTGTTGGGCACTGCTATCCCTCGCTGTCGAGATAGGCCTCGAGGCCGTGACGGCCGCCTTCGCGCCCGAAGCCGGATTCGGAGTACCCGCCGAAGGGCGAGGTGGGATCGAAGTGGTTGAAGGTGTTCGCCCAGACGACCCCGGCCCGCAGCTTGCTGGCCATCCACAGGATGCGCGAGCCCTTCTCGGTCCAGACCCCGGCCGAGAGCCCGTACGGGGTGTTGTTGGCCTTGTCCACCGCTTCCTGCGGGGTCCGGAAGGTGAGCACGGTGAGCACCGGCCCGAAGATCTCCTCCTGGGCGATCCGGCTGGCCTGACTGGCGCCAGTGAAGACCGTTGGCGGGAACCAGTAGCCCCGCTCGGGCAGCTCGCAGGCCGGCGACCAGCGGGTGGCGCCCTCGGCCTCGCCCACGTCGACCAGCTCCTGGACCCGGGCGAGCTGCTTCGCGGAGTTGATCGCGCCGATGTCGGTGTTCTTGTCGAGCGGATCACCCAGGCGCAGCGTCTGCAGCCGGTCCTGCAGGGCCGAGACGACCTCGTCGTGCACCGACTCCTGCACCAGCAACCGCGACCCGGCGGAGCAGACATGGCCCTGGTTGAAGAAGATCCCCCTGACGATGCCCTCGACCGCCTGGTCGATCGCGGCGTCGTCGAAGACGATGTTGGCGGCCTTGCCGCCGAGCTCGAGGGACAGCCGCTTGCCCGACACGGCCACCGACCTCTGCAGCGCCTTGCCGACCGCGGTGGAACCGGTGAAGGCGAGCTTGTCGACGCCAGGTTGGTTCACCAGCGCCTGCCCGATGGCCGGTCCGCCGGCGAGCACGTTGACCACGCCGGGCGGCAGGTCGCACTCGGCGATGATCTCGGCCAGCGTCAGCGCGGTCAACGGCGTCGTCTCGGCGGCCTTGAGCACGACGGTGTTGCCGGCAGCCAGCGCGGGCGCGATCTTCCAGGCCGCCATCATCAGCGGGAAGTTCCACGGAATGATCTGGCCGGCCACCCCGACGGGTCTCGGATCGACTCCGAACCCGGCATGACCCAGCTTGTCGGCCCAGCCGGCGTAGTAGAAGAAGTGCGCGGCGGCGTTGGGGACGTCGACGTCGCGCGACTCCTTGATCGGCTTGCCGTTGTCCAGCGATTCCAGCACCGCCAGCTCGCGAGCGCGTTCCTGGATGGCCCGGGCGATCCGGAACAGGTACTTGGCGCGCTCGGAGCCCGGCAGCCGGGACCAGCTGCCCTCATAGGCCCGGCGGGCGGCGGCCACCGCGTCGGCCACGTCGGCCTCGTTTGCCTCGGCGACCTCGGCAAGCGGCTCCTCGGTGGCGGGGTTGAGGGTCTTGACCGCCTCGCCCCGGCCGTCGCGGAACTCGCCGTCGATGAAGATGCCGTAGGAGGGTTTGAGCCGGGCGATGGCGCGCGACTCCGGCGCCGGGGCGTACTCGAAGACGCTCACAGGGTCCTTCCGGTTCGCCAGCCCTGTCGGCTGTGACATGTCGGCGGGCTCGGTGGCTGCCATTGGCTTCCTCAGTCGATCGTGACGTAGTTGGGGCCGTCGTAGGCGCCGGAGCTGAGCTTGTGCCGCTGCTGCAGCAGGTCGTTGAGCAGCGAGGACGCGCCGAACCGGAAAGCCTTGGGGTCCAGCCAGCGCTGCCCGGCCACCTCGTTGACCATCACCAGGTAGCGGACGGCCTCCTTGGTGGTGCGGATCCCGCCGGCCAGCTTCACCCCGCGCACCTCGCCGGTCCGGGCGGCGAAGTCGCGCACGGCCTGCAGCATCACCAGCGCCACCGGCGGGGTGGCCGCCGGGCTGACCTTGCCGGTCGAGGTCTTGATGAAGTCGCCGCCGGCCAGCAGGGCCAGCCAGGACGCCCGCCGGACCGCGTCCAAGGTGACCAGCTCGCCGGTCTCCAGGATCACCTTGAGGTGAGCGGGGCCGCAGGCGTGCTTGACCGCGACGATCTCCTCGAAGACCTTCAGGTAGTTCCCGGCCAGGAACGCGCCCCGGTCGATCACCATGTCGATCTCTGTCGCGCCGGCCGCGACCGCCTCGGCGACGTCGACCAGTTTGGTCGTCAGCGAGGCCCGGCCGGAGGGGAAGGCGGTGGCCACCGAGGCCACCTGCACCTGGGTGCCCCGCAGCGCGTGAACGGCGAAACCCACCATGTCGGGGTAGACGCAGACCGCGGCGACCGGCGGCGCGCTTGAGTCCGAAGGGTCCGGACGCGCGGCCTTGGCGCACAGCGAGCGCACCTTGCCCTGGGTGTCAGAGCCCTCCAGGGTGGTCAGGTCGACCATCCGGATCGCCATGTCGATCGCCCAGGCCTTGGCGGTGGTCTTGATACTGCGAGTGGCCAGGGCCGCGGCCCTGGACTCGGCGCCGACCTGGTCGACGCCCGGCAGGCCGTGCAGCAACCGGCGCAGCGAGGCGTCGTCACGGCCGGCCTCAGCCAGGCTGGACGCGGCCGGACTGGACCCGGCGGACTGGCTCACGATGACACTCACGCGCGCCAGTCTAGGTTGTGCGCCGCCCGGCCGCCTTCGAGGTCCGGGCACGACCGGCTCGCCGCTAGGCTCCTGGCGTGCAGACCGTCGTCGTGGAACACCCGATCGTGCGAACCCGCCTGTCCGTGATGCGGGACGAGAGAAGCAGCAACGCCGAGTTCCGGGCGGCGCTGCGTGAGCTGGCCACGCTGCTGGTCTATGAGGCGACCCGGGAGTTGCCGGTGACCGAGGTGCCGATCAGGACCCCGGTCGGCCCGACCCTGGGCGCCACGCTGGCCAACCCGCCGCTGCTGGTCCCGGTGCTGCGGGCGGGGCTCGGGATGGCCGAGGCGGCGTTCAACCTGCTGCCAGAGTCCCAGATGGGCTTTGTCGGGCTGGCCCGCGACGAGCAGACCCACCTGCCCGCCGCGTACATGGCCTCGTTGCCGGACTCGCTGGCCGGCCGGCCGGTGCTGCTGCTCGATCCGATGCTGGCCACCGGCGGCTCGCTGGTGCATTGCTGTGAACTACTCGCCTCGCGCGGGGCGAGCGACATCACCGTGATCTGCGCGCTGGCCGCTCCTGAGGGCATAGCCACGGTCGAGCGCAGCGGATTGGCCGGTCGGTTGTTCACCGCCAGCGTCGATGAGGGCCTCAACGCCGACGCCTACATCGTGCCCGGCCTGGGCGACGCCGGCGACCGGCAGTTCGGGCCCCGTTAACCGGCAGTTCGCGCCCGTTAAGCGTTTGCCACTCTCGGTATCAGATGAGATGTTTAAGCACTCCTCAGCCTGGTCATATAGATGAGGAATCAAAATTTGACCTGCCTGCCGTTGCCTCCTGCGACGCCCCTGCCGGTGACTGACCTCACCGGCAGGTAGCAGCCGGGTCAGACGTCAGGAGTTCGTCGCATGTTCGAAGAGGTTCCGCGGGAGCGTCGCGGGATGGCTCGGTTGATGCCTATCCGGCGCGTCGTCCTCGGGCCGTTCGTGCTCGGCGGCGGGATGCTGGTGGCCGCGCTCGGCGGCTCGCTGGCTGTGGCGGCGGCGGCGACCGTGATCACCGCCTCGGCGATCGGATCCGATGACCTGCCGGCCCGGCCCGGCCACGCGGTGGCGCCGTCAGCCAGCCAGCATGCGGCCAGCTCCGGCAAGTCCGTCGCGGCCAGGCGGTCAGCCGCGCCGCACCGCCCGGCCTCGCCGACCACCGGCCGGCAGTCCCAGATCCCGCCGCCCGCCGGCCTTCTGACCAGCCCCGGCGCCGCCGGCGGGGGCAGCGTGCCCGGCGTCGCCGGAGCTCCGGCCCTGAGCAGCGTTGCCCGGCAGCTCGCGACGACGCCTGCCACCTCCCGCGCCGGCAGTCCGTCCGCGTCCGCGCCGGCCGGCAGCCCGTCGCTGACGCCGACACCCTCGCCCAGCGGCCCGCTGGGCAACGCGGTGATTCACGTCAGCGGCTTCGACCAGTCCAGCGGCCGGCTCGCCTACCAGTTCGCCACCGTCAAGCCCCGCGCCGCGGCCGACGGCGGCGATCTGTACCTGATCAGTGACTCCCAGACCTTCACCGCCGCGCTGGCGCCCTCGGCCGTCGTCATCTCCGGTGGCAGCATCTGCCCGCCGGCGGGCAGCACGTGCACGCTGGATCAGCTGATCCGCGCGGCAGACGCCGGGTTCTTCGCCCAAGCCGCGATCGACGCCACGGGTGTGCTGCGCTCGATCATCGAGGTCGGCGACCAGCCCATCGCCGCCGCCAAACTCCCACCGGTCCCGAGCGCCAGCGCGACCCAGGACAACAGTCGCTGGCAGCGCTCCAGCAGCAGCTCACCGTCGCCGAGCGCCACTTCCTGACGGGCCTGCCTGTCCTCGTTACCGACTTGAGGCCCTTGTTACCGACTTGATGCCAAGTGCTGAAAGCGCAGAACCCTGTTGGGTGTTCTGATGAGAGGCGGTGGCGCTTCTCACCGCCGGCGAAGGCCCCCGCCGCCGGATGCAAGCACTGCCGAGAAGGTGTCAGATGACCAAGCGCGCGACAGCCCTGGCCCGGCGCCGGCCACTCAGTCCCGGACCAGCCCTGGCGCTGCTGGGGTCCGCGCTGGCGCTGGGCGTGGTGCTGGCTGGATGCGCGAGCTCGGCCACACAGTCGGGTGGGTCGACGGCCGGGGGCTCGGCGGCGGCCAGCTCGTCGCAGCCGCCCGGCGCGATCTCGCCCGGCCCCGGCGACGCCGCGGACGCGCCGTGCCGGCAATGGTCGTGCACGCCGAGGCAACCGGTGCAGCTCGGCGGCGGTTACGCCGTGCGGTTGTGGTCCAGCGCGGCGCCCACCGCGACGGTCTCACCACCGGATAACAGCGCGCCGGTGCTGCAACTGCTGCGAGACGGCCAGCACCTGCAATGGTGGGTCGGCCGATCCGGTTTCGGCTGGACGACAAAGCTGGATTGCCTGCCGGTCGAGGCAGGGGTGAGCGCGCACTGCGCGGTGCTCGCCGCGGCGGGCTCGCATGCCGGCACTGCCGAGCTGGTGTTGCTGCGCTCCGGCGCGCTGGCCAGCCCGGCCCAGGCGAGCGTGAGCTTCGACGGCGGCCGGCCGATGGCCGCCGACCTTGATCGGGACGGCTGGCTGGACGTGTTCGGCACCGAGAACGACTACCAGCCCAACTACGCCACCGGCAAGAACTATTGGGCCACCTACCGGTTCGCCGACGGCAGCCTGCTCCGGACCGGCTGCTCACCGCGCCGGACCGCCGCCGAGCCGCCGCCGAGCCGGCTGCTCACCGGCGCCTGCCCGGTGCGGTCTCCCAGCTAGCCGAAGCTGGGCGCTCACCATGGCTGGGCGCTCACCATGCTGGGCGCTAGCCGGCCGAGGGCATCCCCAGAGCCCGGGTCACCTCGGCCGCCAGGGACGCCAGCTCAGCGGCGGCTCGCTGCTCGGCTGACGCGACGGCGGCCAGCAGCGGGTCGGCGGCCAGCAGCGGGTCGGCGGCCAGCAGCGGCTCAGCCAGCAGCGGCTCGGCGGTCACCGGCTCGTCCGGCTGGCCAGCGGCGGTCGGGATCACCAGTTCGAGGTAGGCCTTGCACTTGGGCTCGGTGCCCGAGGGTCGCACCACCACCCGGCCACCCTCGAATCGCAGGATCACCACATCGTTGTCAGGCGCCAGGTCGCTGACGCTGACCGGCCTGCCCAGCAACTCACCGGGCGGCTCGGCGCGCAACCGGCTCATCGCCTCGGTGATCAGGCCCAGGTCGGTGACCCGCCAGGACAGCTGGCGGGTGGCGTGCAGGCCGTACTCGGCGGCCAGCTCGGCCAGCCGCCGGGGCAGCGACGAGCCGGCGGCCTTGAGGTCGGCTGCCAGCTCGGCGATCAGCAGCGCCGCGGAGATGCCGTCCTTGTCGCGCACCAGCCCCGGCGCCACGGCGTAGCCCAGCGCTTCCTCGTAGCCGTACACCAGGTCCGGCGCGGCCCGCGAGATCCACTTGAACCCGGTGAGCGTCTCGGCGAAGCCCACCCCATGCCGTGCTGCCATCGCCGACAGCATCGTGGAGGAGACGATCGTGGTGGCGTAGGTCCCTAGGGCGCCGCGGCGCAGCAGCCAGTCCGCCAGCAGCACGCCCACCTCGTCGCCGCGCAGCATCCGCCAGCCGCCCGGGCGGTCGGCCGACGCCGGAAACACCGCGCCCACCGCGCACCGGTCGGCGTCGGGGTCGTTGGCGATGACCAGGTCGGCCTGGTCCCGCTCGGCCAACGCCAGGGCCAGGTCCATCGCCCCGGGCTCCTCCGGGTTGGGAAAGCTCACGGTCGTGAAGTCCGGGTCGGGCTCGGCCTGCTCGCTGACCTCGCTCGGCGCGCTGAAGCCGGCTGCGGCGAACACCGCCCGGATGAGCGGGGCGCCGACCCCGTGCAGCGCGGTGTGCGCCACCCGAAGCTCGCGAGGAGCGCCGGGACGCACCAGGCCGGCCACCGCCACCACGTAGGCCTGGACCACCGACTCGTCCAGCGTCCGGTAGTCACTCGACATGGCGATCGCGCGCGCCGAGCCGACCGCCCGGATCGCAGCCTCGATCTCGGCGTCCATCGGCGGCACGATCTGCGCGCCGTCGTGGGCGTAGACCTTGTAACCGTTGTCCTGCGGCGGGTTGTGCGAGGCAGTGACCATCACCCCGGCCACCGCGCCGAAATGGTTGACCGCGAACGCCAGCAGCGGGGTGGGCAGCAACCGGGGCAGCAGCCGGGCGTCGAAGCCGGCGGCGGCCAGGATCGCCGCGGAGTCGGTGGCGAAGGACCGCGAGCCGTGCCGGCCGTCATAGCCGATCACCACGATGCCGCCGCCCCGTCCGGACGCGGTGAGCTGAGCCGCCAGCCCGGCCGCCGCGCGCCGGACCACGGCGGTGTTCATGCCGTTCGGGCCGGCTCGCAGCGGTCCGCGCAACCCGGCGGTGCCGAAGGTCAGCGGGCCGGCGAATCGGTCGCCGAGCTCGGCCAGCGCGGCTGGGTCACCGTCCTGGGCGCGGGCCAGCAGCGCCTGCAGCTCGGCGACGGCGGCGGGGTCGGGCTCATCGGCGATCCACTCGCTCACCTGGTCGCTGAGCTGCTGGGGCACGGTGGCGCTCATCGGGCCTGCTCCTGCGCGCGCTGACGCACCTCGTCGATGCCGAAGGGCGGATCGGTGAAGCCGCCGCCGACCAGCACGTCCTCGCCCTCGGCGCCCGGCGGGTCCGATCGGAGCTTGCTGGCGTCGTCGAGCGGCTGATAGCCCAGCGCGCGCCCGGCGTCCAGGGACCACCACCGGTCCCGGTTGGCCGACACGCCCCACACCAGCGCGAAGCCGAGCTGGTCGGTGCGCAGGCAGGCGTCCACCAGGCTCGCGCAGTCCCGCGGTGACAGCCAGGTCGACATCGCCCGGGCATGGGGTGGGGAGTCGGCGAAGGTGCCGATCCGCAGGCAGGCGACCTGCATGGCGTAGCGGTCGACGTAGTAGCGCCCGAGCGCCTCGCCGAACACCTTGCTCACCCCGTACAGGGTGTCCGGCCGCGGCGGCGTGTCCGCGGCCAGCTCAGCGGCGCCGGCCGCCGTGGGATCGCCGGCCGGCGAGCGCTGGCCGTCGGCAGCCTGGCCCGGCTGCCTGGGGGTGAAGCCGACCGCGTGGTTGGACGAGGCGTAGACGACCCGCCGGACGCCGGCGCGCCGGGCGGCTTCGAACACCTGGTAGACGCCGTCGATGTTGGCGTCGCGGATCTCGGGCCAGGGCGCCTCGGTGGACCGGCCGGCCAGGTGGACCACAGCCCGCACCCCGGCCATCGCCTGATCCAGGGCGTCCGGATCGGTGATGTCACCCTGGACCTGCTTGATCGGGGTGGTCGCCGGCTCCCGGTCGAACCCCCTGAGCTGCCAGCCCATCGCCGGCAGCAGCGTCGCCAGCGAGCTGCCGATCACACCGCTGCAGCCGGTGATCAGGACGGTCACAGCCGGCCGATCAGCTCGCCGAGCAAGCCGCCGGCCCGGGCCGCGGCGGCCTTGCCGGCAGCCAGCACCTCTTCGTGGTTCAGCGGCTGACCGGTCATGCCGGCCGCCAGGTTGGTGACCAGTGAGATGCCGAGCACCTCAGAGCCCTCGGCCCGGGCCGCGATCGCCTCCAGCGCGGTGGACATGCCCACCAGGTCCGCGCCCAGCGTCCTGGCCATCCGCACCTCGGCAGGGGTCTCGTAGTGCGGGCCCGGGAACTGCGCGTACACCCCTTCGGCCAGGGACGGGTCGATCTGGCGCATCAGCGCCCGCAGCCGGGGTGAGTACAGGTCGGTCAGGTCGACGAACCGCGGCCCGACCAGCGGCGAGGTGGCGGTCAGGTTGAGGTGGTCTGAGATCAGCACCGGATCACCGACCCGCATGTCCTCGCGCAGCCCTCCGCAGCCGTTGGTCAGCACCGTGACGGCGCAGCCGGCCGCGGCGGCCACCCGCACGCCGTGCACCACCGCCGCCACTCCGCGGCCCTCGTAGAAGTGGGTGCGCCCGGAGAAGATCAGGACGCGCTTGCCGGGCCTGCCGTCCTCGCCCGGCATGGCCAGCGATCGGATCGTGCCGGCGTGCCCGGCGACCGCCGGCGGCAGGAAACCGGGCAGCTCGGTGCTGGCGAACTCCTCGTCGGCGGTGGCCCGCTCGCTCAGCGCGGTGACCGCCGGCAGCCAGCCGGACCCGAGCACCAGTGCCAGGTCATGCCGCTCGGCGCCGGTCCGGGCGGCCAGTGCCTGGGCTGCCTCGGCGGCCAGCTGGCCCGGATCGGGCGCCCCGCGCTCGGCTTGCTGCGGCTGCCCGTGCCGGGGGGCGCCTGCGGTCGGGATCTCGGTCTCGGTCTCGGTCACGGGAGCAGAGCCTAGCCTCGCGGCCCCGGGGCGCACCCGATAGAACCGCCGCGGCCAGCGCAGGCTCCGCCGCGTCCGGGCCCGCACACGGTTCAGGCCGAGCGCGCGTTCGATGGTCGAGAGATAGGCCACGCCCCCGCATCCGGAGTGAACCGGTTCGCTCTAACATCACGCTATGACGGCGCCCTCCGATCACCTGGCTCTGGCTGCTGACTTCCCGGCGGCGAACCGGGAGCAATGGCGTTCGCTGGTGGCCGCGGTGTTGGCCAAGTCAGGAATCAGCGCCGGCGCCGGTGAGCCGGAGGACGCGTTGTCCTACCGCAGCTACGACGGCCTGCGGATCGCTCCGCTCTACACCGCCGCCGACCTGCCGGACGGGGTGGGGCTTGAGGCTGCCGGGCTGCCGGGCCAGCCCCCTTTCACGCGCGGGTCCAGTGCCGAGCGAACGGGCTGGGACGTCCGGCAACGGGTCAGCGATCCTGATCCGGTGGCCAGCAACCGGGCCGTGCTGGCCGAGCTGACCGGCGGCGCCTCCTCGATCTGGCTGCAGCTGGGCCAGGGCGGGGCGCCGGTCGAGTCGCTGGCCGAGGTCCTGGACGGGATGTACCTGGAGCTGGCGCCAGTGGCCCTGGACGCCGGCGCCGAGACCGGCCCGGCGGCCCAAGCGCTGTTGCGGCTGGTGAGCGACCGCGGCCTGGCCCCGGAGGAGGTGTCGGGCACGTTGGGCGCGGACCCCATCGGGCACGCCGCGCGCACCGGCCTCGCGCCGGACTCGGGCCTGATCGCACGGCTGGTCGAAGTCGCCGCCGTCTTCCCCCGGCTGGGGCTGTGCACGGTCGACGCCGGCGTCTACTCCGAGGCCGGCGGCAGCGACTCCGATGAGCTGGCGATCAGCGTCGCGGTCGGGGTGGCCTATCTGCGGGCCCTGACCGACGCCGGCCTGAGCGTCGACTCGGCCCTGGCGCGACTGGAATTCCGGTACGCCGTCAGCGCCGACCAGTGGGCCTCGATGGCCAAGCTCCGAGCCGGGCGCCGGCTCTGGAGCCGGGTGGCCGAGCTGTGCGGCGCCTCGGCCGGCAGCCAGGGTCAGCGCCAGCACGCGATCACGGCCGCGGTCACGCTGACCCGGCGCGATCCGTGGGTGAACCTGCTGCGGGCCACCGTCGGCTGCTTCGCCGCGGCCGTCGGCGGCGCGGACGCGATCACGGTGGCCCCGTTCGACTCCGCGGTCGGGCTGCCCGAGGACTTCAGCCGCCGGATCGCCCGCAACACCCAGTCGATCCTGCACGACGAGTCCGGCCTGGGCCGGGTGCTCGACCCGGCCGGCGGCTCCTGGTACCTGGAGTCGCTGACCGAGCAGCTGGCCGAGGTGGCCTGGAGCAAGTTCACCGCGATCGAGCGCGGTGGCGGCGTGGTGGCCGCCCTGGAGTCCGGGCAGCTGGCCGGGATGCTGGCGGCCAGCTGGCAACCGCGCCGCGACAACATCGCCCGCCGTCGCGACCCGATCACTGGCGTCAGCGAGTTCGCGATGCCCGATGAGCCCGCGCTCAGCCGCCGGCCGCAGCCGGCGCCGCCGGCCGGCGGGCTGCCCCGGGTGCGCTACGCCGAGCCGTTCGAGGCGCTGCGGGACCGCTCCGACGCCCAGTTGGCTGCCACCGGCGCCCGGCCGAAGGTGTTCCTGGCCGCGTTCGGGCCGGCTACGGCGCACGCCGGGCGGCTGGGCTTCGCCCGCAACCTGCTCGCCGCCGGCGGCCTTGAGCCGGTGGTGGGCCTCGGGCGGCCCGAGGAGGTGGTGGCGGCGTTCGGGGCGAGCGCGACCCCGCTGGCGGTGCTGTGCTCCTCCGACGCGGAGTACACCCAGCAGGCCGAGTCGCTGGCCGCTGGGCTGAGGGCCGCCGGCGCCGATCAGGTCTGGATCGCTGGCCCGCCGAAGCTCGTCGAATCCACGGGCAACGCGGTCGACGCCGCGGTCTACTCCGGCTGTGACGCGGTCGCGGCCCTGCGGTCGATGTTCGAGGTGCTGGAGGTGCCTTCGTGATCCCCGACTTCGGCGGGCTGTCGCTGGGCCGCCCCGCGGCCGGGCAGTCGAGCCGGCCTCCCACCGGCGGCGGCTGGAGCACCCCGGAGGGCATCGAGGTCGCTGAGCTCTACACCGCCGCCGACCTGGCTGGGCTGGACTTCCTCGACACCTATCCAGGCATCGCGCCGTTCCTGCGCGGGCCCTACCCCACCATGTACGTCAACCAGCCCTGGACGATCCGGCAGTACGCCGGGTTCTCCACGGCCGCGGATTCCAACGCCTTCTACCGGCGCAACCTGGCCGCCGGGCAGAAGGGCCTGTCGGTCGCCTTCGACCTGCCCACCCACCGGGGTTATGACAGCGACAACCCCCGGGTGATCGGCGACGTCGGGATGGCCGGGGTGGCGATCGACTCGATCTATGACATGCGCGAGCTGTTCAACGGCATCCCGCTGGACAAGATGAGCGTGTCGATGACCATGAACGGCGCGGTGCTGCCGGTGCTGGCGCTGTTCGTGGTGGCCGCCGAGGAACAGGGGGTGGCGCCCGAGCAGCTGACCGGCACCATCCAGAACGACATCCTCAAAGAGTTCATGGTGCGCAACACCTACATCTACCCGCCGGTTCCCTCGATGACGATCATCAGCGACATCTTCGCCTTCACCTCGGCGCGGATGCCTCGCTACAACTCGATCTCGATCTCGGGGTACCACATCCAGGAGGCCGGCGCGACGGCCGACCTGGAGCTGGCCTACACCCTGGCCGACGGCGTGGAGTACGTGCGCGCGGGGCTGGCGGCGGGCATGGGCATCGACGCCTTCGCGCCCCGGTTGTCGTTCTTCTGGGGCATCGGCATGAACTTCTTCATGGAGGTCGCCAAGCTGCGCGCGGCCCGGCTGCTGTGGGCCAAGCTGATCCGGCAGTTCGAGCCGGCGAGTGAGAAGTCGCTGGCGATGCGGGCGCACTGCCAGACCTCGGGCTGGTCGCTGACCGCTCAGGACGTCTTCAACAACGCGGTGCGCACCTGCGTCGAGGCGATGGCCGCGACCCAGGGGCACACCCAGTCGCTGCACACCAACGCCCTGGACGAGGCGCTGGCGCTGCCGACCGACTTCTCGGCCCGGATCGCCCGCAACACCCAGTTGCTGCTGCAGCAGGAGTCCGGCGCCACCCGGGTGATCGACCCGTGGGGCGGCAGCGCCTACGTCGAGAAGCTGACCCATGACCTGGCCCGCCGTGCGTGGGGCCACCTGGAAGAGGTCGAGAAGGCGGGCGGGATGGCCGCCGCGATCGAGGCGGGGCTGCCGAAGCTGCGCATCGAAGAGGCCGCCGCCCGCACCCAGGCCAGGATCGACTCCGGCCGCCAGCCGGTCATCGGGGTGAACAAGCACCGGGTCGACAGCGACGAGAAGATCGACGTCCTGAAGATCGACAACGCCGGCGTGCGGGCATCCCAGCGTGAGAAGCTGCTGCGGCTCAAGGCCGAACGCGATCCGCGGGCCTGCGAGCAGGCGCTGACCGCGCTGACCCGGGCCGCGGCCGCGGTGGCAGAGGGCAGCAGGCCGGCCGGTCTGGAGCAGAACCTGCTGGCGCTGGCGATCGACGCCGCCCGGGCCAAGGCCACCGTGGGCGAGATCTCCGACGCGCTGGAGGTGGTCTTCGGCCGGCACGCCGGGCAGATCAGGACGATCTCAGGGGTGTATGGCGCCGAGGCCGAACAGGAGGGCAGGGTGACCTCGATCGAGCAGGCCCGGACCGCCACCGACCGGTTCGCGGCCGAGCACGGCCGCCGGCCGCGCATCCTGGTCGCGAAGATGGGCCAGGACGGGCACGACCGCGGCCAGAAGGTGATCGCCACCGCCTTCGCCGACCTCGGCTTCGACGTCGACGTCGGGCCGCTGTTCCAGACGCCGGCCGAGGTGGCCCGGCAGGCGATCGAGGCCGACGTCCACGTGGTGGGTGTGAATTCCCTCGCCGCCGGGCATCTGACCCTGGTGCCGGCGCTGCGGGACGAGCTGGCCGCCTTCGGCCGCTCGGACATCCTCATCGTGGTCGGCGGGGTGATCCCGGAACAGGACTTCGACGAGCTGCGTGCAGCGGGCGCGGCGGCCATCTTCCCGCCCGGCACCGTCATAGCCACGGCTGCGCTGCAGTTGCTCGAGGTGCTCACCACCCAGCAGCCCAGCGCCGGCTGAACCGCGGTGGACGTCGAGGACGCCGCCGTCGGGGCGCTGAGCGAGGCCGTGCTGGCCGGGGACCGGGCCGCGATCGCGCGGGCCATCACCCTGGTCGAGTCCCACCGCTCCGATCACCGGGCCCAGGCCCAGCGGTTGCTGGCACGGTTGCACCCGCACACCGGCTCGGCGCAGCGGGTCGGCATCACCGGGGTGCCCGGGGTCGGCAAGTCGACCTTCATCGACACCCTCGGCAGCAACCTGACCGCGGCCGGCCACCGGGTCGCGGTGCTGGCGGTGGACCCGTCCTCAGCGCGCAGCGGCGGCAGCATCCTGGGGGACAAGACCCGGATGACCCGGCTGGCCGCCGACGACAACGCGTTCGTGCGTCCCTCGCCCAGCTCCGGCACCCTCGGCGGGGTGGCCAAGGCGACCCGCGAGTCGATGCTGGTGATGGAGGCGGCCGGCTATGACGTGGTGCTGGTCGAGACGGTCGGGGTGGGCCAGTCGGAGTTCACAGTGGCCGACATGGTCGACACCTTCGTGCTGCTGACCCTGGCGCGCACCGGTGATCAGCTGCAGGGCATGAAACGCGGCATTCTCGAGATCGCCGACGTGATCGCTGTCAACAAGGCCGACGGCGAGCATCAGGACACCTCGCAGCGCGCGGCCCGTGAGCTGTCGGCGGCGTTGCGGCTGCTGCGCGGCGTCGAGGGCGAGTGGCAGGCGCCGGTGCTGACCTGCAGCGGCTTGCGCAACACCGGCCTGGACCAGGTGTGGAAGCACGTGCAGCGCCATCGCGACAAGCTGATGGCTGACGGTGAGTTCGAGGCCAAGCGCCGCCGCCAGCTGGTGGAGTGGACCAGGTCGATGGTGCGCGACCGGCTGCTGGAGCAGTTGCAGACTCCCGCCGCGCGCGAGCTGAGCGCCGCCGCTGAGCGGGCGGTGCTGGCCGGTGAGCTGACCGCGGACCAGGCGGCGCAGCAGATCCTGGCAGGCCTGCCATCAGCCCCGGGCAGCGCTTCCGCCGGCGAGCCGACGGCGCCGCCCAGGACAGGTCAGCGCCCATGACCGCCCACGACAGCTCGACCGCGCCGGCTCGGTTCAAGGACCTGTGCCTCGACGCCGTCGACGCTGAGGACGCGGCCCGCTTCTGGTCCACGGCGCTCGGCCTGCGCGTCCACCGCGGCGAGTGGGGCGTCCGGCTGGTCGGCCCGTCCGAGGCCCACACCGTGTGGGTCAACACGGTGCCCGAGCCCAAGACGGTCAAGAACCGCGTGCATCTCGACGTCCACACCCGGTCGCTGGACGAACTCACCGCCGCGGGCGCGCTGGTGGTCGAGCCGGAAGGCGCCGGCCGGGCCTGGACGGTGATGAGCGACCCGGACGGCCAGGAGTTCTGCGCCTTCATCGGCGACGAGGCGCCGGAGTACCGGTTGTATGAGCTGGTGATCGACTGCGCTGAGCCTGAGCCGTTGGCCCGCTGGTGGGCTTCGGTGCTGGGCGGTGAGCTGCAGTCCGGCCACGGTGGCTGGTGGCTGTCCAAGGCGCCCGGCGTCCCGTTCGAGTACCTGGTGTTCGTGCCGGTGCCCGAGGCGAAGACCGTCAAGAACCGGGTGCACTGGGATGTCGAGGCGTCGGACCCGCAGCTGCTGGTCGACGCCGGCGCCACCCTGCTGCGACCGCGCGGCGGTGACATCGGCTGGCACGTGCTGGCCGATCCGGCCGGCAACGAGTTCTGCGTATTCCAGCCGACTGCCCACCAGGACGGCCCCAGCGCCGGATAAGGTGCCCCTGTGCCGAGCAGCCTTCACACCCATGCCCTGGACTGGCTGGGCGGTCACCAGGCTGAGCTGGTGGGATGGCGGCGTGAGCTGCACAGCCATCCCGAGGTGGGTTACTCCGAACACCGCACCACCGAGTTGATCGTCCGGGTGCTCACCGGCTTCGGATTGGACCCCAGGCGGTTGTCCTTCGGCACCGGGGTGATCTGCGATGTCGGCGCCGGCCCGGACTACCTCGCCCTGCGGGCCGACATCGACGCGTTGCCGCTGCCCGACACCAAGACGGTCAGCTACGCCTCGCAGAACGCCGGGGTCTGCCATGCCTGCGGGCATGACGTGCACACCGCGATCCTGCTGGCCGTCGCCGGCTGCCTGGCCGGGGCCGAGGAGCTCGGCGGCTCTATCCGGCTGATCTTCCAGCCCGCTGAGGAACGCTTGCCCGGCGGCGCTGAAGCGGCGGTGAAAGAGGGCGCGCTGGACGGTGTCAACCAGATCTTCGCGCTGCACTGCGACCCCAAGCTCACCGTCGGCCAGATCGGGCTGCGGGTCGGGCCGATCACGGCCTCGTGCAACCAGCTCGACATCAAGCTGTCCGGCCCCGGCGGGCACACCGCTCGCCCGCAACTGACCGTCGACCTGGTCTACGCGATGGGCAAGCTGATCACCGAGCTGCCCGGGCTGCTGTCGCGCCGGGTCGACCCCCGCGCCGCCGTCTCGCTGGTCTGGGGCGCGGTGGCCGCCGGCTCGGCCGCCAACGCCATCCCCACCACCGGCACGTTGCGTGGCACCGTGCGGATGCTCGACGGTCAGCTGTGGAACCGCCTGGAGTCGGTGGTCACCGAGCTGGCCCGCCAGATCGTGGCGCCGACGAACGTCGAGATCGAGATCAACTACGACCCGGGCGTGCCGGCGGTCACCAACGACGGCACGCTGGTCGGTCTGCAGACCCAGGCGGCGCTGGCGGCGTTCGGTCCGCAGGCGGTCTCAGACACCCCGCAGTCGATGGGCGGGGAGGACTTCGCCTGGTACCTGCAGACCGTTCCCGGGGCGCTGGCCCGGCTCGGGGTACGGGCGCCGGGCGCGCCGATCTATGACCTGCACCAGTCGAACTTCGACATCGACGAGGACGCCCTGGCGATCGGCGTCCGGTTCACCGCCGCGCTGCTGGACGAGTTCTGGGCCGAGGCCGTCAAGTCGGCCTGATCGCTTGCGGACTTCTGCGAACCCACTTACACGTACGTCCCGAATAATGTGATCGTATGAATTGGTCTTGCGTAGCGCTCTGAGATAGGTGCCTTGGTCGCGTTGACCCGTGAATCGCATTTTGATCTACTCCCAAAGATTGGTGCAGAACGAAACCTAATTTGTCGGGATATTGAGCGCCTGGTCCTCGTGCTCGCTCAGACCGGGCAGCAGTCTGCTTTCTTCACCCGCAAGCATTGATCGCTGCATCAAGTAGTGGAAAGCTGGTAGCTGTCCGAACAGGATCAGCGGTTCCCTTTGGGCGCCGATGAGAACGGGGGCAAGATCATGAACGTCGAGCTTTGCCAGAAGGCGCTTCGGCTGAACCCAGAACTCTGGTATACGGTTCAGGTCGCTGCGCGCGTGGACTCCTCGACCTTTCCTCTCGAGACGCTGGAGCAGCTTATCGCTGCCACCGTCGACGAGGGCAAGTCGCACGCTCAACTTGATGGGATCACGATCAGTGCAGAAAATGCTCTTGATCATTTTCCTCAGGTCTTTTTACCCATAGTGGATGAAGATGATCTACTGACAAAGCTCTATGCCGCATTCTGCGCCGGGCGAGAATTTCACCATGCCGAGCAGCGGGTAACTCAACATAAGCGTGCAGTTGCCGAGTCGAGGAGCTGAGCTCGTATGCCTAGCCCAAACCCGCCGCCCGCCCCACCCACCGCAACTTGGACAAACGTCTTCGTGTTTAGCACCGCACCGCCCACCGCGCACTTGGTACTTCGCGGAAATGGATGTGACTTCCGGTGGCGTACTTTTGGTGCCGCAATTCCATTCTATCTGGAAGGTAATTCGCATCAGGGTTATGTAGATGTCTTCGTCGGATGGACCGGAGCTTTTTGCTCGGTTGACGTGCTAGGGCCATGCCAGGTGCAGGCGTGGTTCAACGGGTTCCCAGGGTTACCCCCCGGCGCACCGCACCCGCCGCCGGGAAGTTGAGTCACGACTTCTACGGCCTCGACTACGCCACCGCCAAGGCCCTCTGCGACCAATCCGCAGCCTGAACGGATCCGACCTGACCGGCCCCCGCACCGTTGACAGTCGGGTTCTGGCGACTTCGTCGGTGACAGGCCAGGGCCGCCGCTTAACCTGTGCGGGTGTGGGTGAAGCGATCCGAAGGACATGTCGATGGTTAATGCCGAGGACGTGCGCCGGATGGCGCTCGCCCTGCCTCAGGTGATGGAGATCGACAGCGAGGGGTTCGACTTTCGAGTGGCGAACAAGGGATTTGTCTGGTCCTATCCCGAGCGCCGGCCGGGCCAGGCGCGACTGATCCGAACCGATATCGCAGTGCTGTTCGTCGGTGACGAGGCCGAGAAGCAGGCGCTCTTGCTCGGCGAGCCCGAGGTTTTCTTCACCACGCCCTCCTACGACGGATCACCCCTGGTGATGCTGCGACTGGACAAGGTGGACGTCGAGCGCCTGGAAGAGCTGGTGACCGACGCCTGGCGGATGCGAGCCCCAAACGACCTCGTAGGCATCGACAGCGTTCCACGCCCTTATCAGGCACGCCCTTATCAGGACTGAGGGAGGGGATAGGCGGCCGTCCATATTGCGACACGCAGCCGGCAGTTTCCAAGAAATGTCCGCCTTTGCCGGCGCCGATTTGGGACCTAGGGTTTGTCAGCCCGCATAGCGCCAGCTTATCCACCACCGGGGGCGTACTAGTTATCCCAGTCGGAGCGTCAGCCGCCGATGGAGCGGCAGGGCCGTTTGCGCAGCTCGTCGACGTAGTCGCCGGGCGCTCCGGCGGCGTCGGCGGCTTCGGCGATCAGGCCGAGATAGCGGGCCGAGGGCAGGCCGCCCTCGTAGCCGTTGAGCACGTAGGTCCAGGCGAGCACGTCGCCGTCCAGCGTGGAGACCCGCAGCCGGGAGGTGCGGTAAAGGCCCGAGTCAGCGCTCTCCCACTTGTCCAGGGCGACCCGGTCCTGGGGGGTGATGTCATAGAGCGCGACGAAGACCGTCGCGCCGGGCTCTTCGACCAGGGTGGCCAGCGCGCCTTCCCACCCCAGGTCCTCACCGCCGAAGGTCAGCCGCCAGTCGGCCAGCCAGCCGGTGCCGGCGAACGGGGAGTGCGGACACCTGGTACGCATCTGGGCCGGGTCCATGTTGGATCCATAGGCGGCGTAAAGGGGCACGATCAGGCAGCCTACCGACATCTCGCCAGGTCATCGCCAGCCCCGCGCGGGTGCGCCGGGGCAAGATCGGCGACAATGGCTTCCGTGAGACGTATCGCGATCATCGGCGGCGGCCCGGCCGGTTACGAGGCAGCTCAGGTGGCGGCCGAACTGGGCGCCGAGGTCACCCTGGTCGAGTCTGACGGCGTCGGCGGGGCGTGCGTGCTTTATGACTGCGTGCCGTCGAAGACCCTGATCGCCACCTCCGAGAAGGTGACCGCCTTCCGGGACGCCCCCGCGGTCGGCGTCTCCACTGGCGCCGGTGAGGTGAGCGTGCAGCTGGCGGTGGTCAACGAGCGGGTGCGCCAGCTGGCCGCCAACCAGTCCGCCGACATCGCCGACCGGCTCAGCAAGCACGGCGTCACCGTGCTGCCCGGTCGGGCCTGCTTCGCCCCCGATCAGCAGGGCCGGACCTTCGCCATCGACGTCACCGCCGCCGGCGAGCTCGAATCGACCCAGCGGATCGAGGCCGATGTGGTGCTGCTCGCCACCGGCGGCACGCCGCGGGTGCTGCCCGGCGCCGAGCCCGACGGCGAGCGAATCCTGTCCTGGCGCCAGCTCTATGACCTCACCGAGCTGCCGACGCACCTGATCGTGGTCGGCTCCGGCGTCACCGGCGCTGAGTTCGCCTCCGGCTACAGCGAGATGGGCGTGCCGGTGACCCTGGTGTCCAGCCGCGAGAAGGTGCTGCCCGGAGAGGACCCGGAGGCCGCCGACGTCATCGAGAAGGTGTTCACCCAGCGCGGCGGGAACCTGATCAAGCAGGCTCGGGCCGCCTCGGTGTCCCGGGTGGGCGACGGCGTCGAGGTGCAACTGGTGGACGGGCGCACCGTCGCCGGCTCGCACGTGCTGATGTGCGTCGGCTCGGTGCCGAACACGGCCGGGCTGGGCCTGGAGCACGTGGGCCTGGCCCCCACCGAGGCCGGCTTCATCGAGGTGGACCGGGTCTCGCGCACCGAGGTCCCGGGAATCTACGCGGCTGGGGACTGCACGGGTGTGATGCTGCTGGCTTCGGTCGCTGCCATGCAGGGCCGGGTGGCGATGTGGCACGCCCTCGGCGAGGCGGTGCAGCCGCTGCGGCTCAAGACCGTCGCCGCCAACGTCTTCACCCATCCAGAGATCGCCACGGTCGGCATCGGCCACGCCGCGGTGATCTCCGGACAGGTGCCGGCTCGCACCATCACGCTGCCGTTGAGCGGCAACGCCCGTGCCAAGATGCAGGGCGTCACCGAGGGGTTCGTCAAGATCTACTGCCGGCCGGCCTCCGGCGTCGTGATCGGGGGATCGGTGGTGGCGGCGCAGGCTTCGGAGCTGATCCACTCGATCGCCGTGGCGGTCCAGCTGGGGCTCACCGTCAACGAGCTCGCGGCCACCTTCACCATCTACCCGTCGATCTCAGGCTCGGTCACCGAAGCGGCTCGGCAGCTGATGCACCATGGCGACCTGGACTGACACGACTGAGTGACTGAGGACTGGGCGACACGACTGACACGGCTCGGCAGCTGATGCGCCATGGCGACCTGGACTGACACGGCTCAGCGACCGGAGAAGTGAGGAACCGGAAGGCAGCAGATGGACATCTCACCTGAACAGATCGAGAAATCTCGCCGGACGATACGAGCGGCCGCGGTGTTCGCCGAGAACTCCGAGCGGATCGTGGCGCACGTGGCCCTGCTACCTGCCGACCACGTGGTGGTCGCCGTGGTGACCGAGGACTACCTGTTCGACGGCGTGCACCATGTCGCGCGCACCGAGCTGGTCGAGCGGGTGCCGGCGCTGGAGGGCGACCGCGGCTGGGCGATGGTGTTCTCCGAGGGCGCCGACACCGCCCACGTCGGCTCGCGCACCACGGAGATGATCTCGCTGGCCGAGAAGCGCATCGAGATGATCTCGCGGATCGCCGCCCGCCGGCAGGCCTGAGACCCCCAACCGGTCAGTCGGATCAGGCCCGGCCCGTCAGTCCGGATCAGGCCCGGACGGAGGCAGCATGCCGTGCTGACGCAGCCGCCGGTCGCGCAGCTCGTCGCCGTAGGCCAGACCGATGAACAGCGGCCCGACCAGGACGAACAGCGCGGCGTAGATCCGGATCTCCAGCCGGCCCGGCAGCAACAGCAGCACGGTGATCGGGACGACGGCGAACAGCATGATCCGGCCGGCCTCGCGCAGCCGCCAATCCGGGCCCATCAGGTCGGCGAAGACCCAGTCGTGATAGCGCTCGGGCAGCCGGCCGCCGAATGCGTATCCCAGCCACCTCAACACGCTGGGGTGCTCAGCGGGCGTCATCACCGTTCCAGTCTGCCGCTATCGTTCCCGAGGTGGACACCGCCTTCTTCACAGAGCTGAACACCGAGCTCAGCGGCGCGGGAGCGCGCACCGAGCTGGACGGCTCGGTGAACAGCGCGGCGGCCTGCGGCGGACCGTGGTCAGACGAGCTGCAGCACGGCGGGCCGCCTAACGCGCTGCTGGTCCTGCTGGCCGAGCGGCTCGGCGTCGCCGCCTCCGGGCGAGCCGACCTGATGGCGGCCCGGATCGCGGCCGAGTTCCTGGCGCCGGTCCCGGTCGCCCCGCTCACGGTGTCGGCCAGGGTGCTTCGGCTGGCGCGCAGCGCCGTCCTGATCTCGGCCGAGCTGGCCGCTGACGGGCGTGCCTGCCTGCAGGCGCGGGTCTGGCTGATGGCCGAGAACGGTTCCGCGGCCGACGCGGCCGGCACGCACGGCCGGCGTGCGCCGGCAGCCGTCGCGGACACGCCAGAAGCCCCGGACGACCCGTCTGTCCTGCCGGTCCTGGACATGTACGGCTTTCCCTACGCCCAGCACCTGGAGTGGCGAGCGGTCTCCGGAGCGGCCCGCAAGCCCGGGCCGGCGGCCACCTGGACCCGGTCCCGAGTGCCGCTGGTGGCCGGTGAGCGGCCCTCCACCCTGCAACGGCTGGCGCTGGTCGCCGACTCGGCCAGTGGCATCTCATCACTGGTGGACTGGGATGACTGGTCCTTCGCCAACGTCGACCTGGACGTGCACCTGATGCGGCAGAGCCAGGACGACTGGGTGCTGATGCAGGCCGTCACCGAGCTCGGGGCCGGGCTGGGACTGGCGCGCTCCACCCTGTCCGACCGCGCCGGCCTGATCGGCGCGGGCATGCAGACCTTGCTCATCCGCAGTCGCCGGGACTAGCCCCGGCCGAAAACTCACCGGGATCAGCCCTGGCGCACGTCACCCGGGCGGCTGCAGTCCCTCTAGTCCTTGACCTCGCAGATGACCGAGCCGGACGTGACCACCGCTCCGGCCTCGGCCGACAGCCCGGTGACCGTGCCGGCCTTGTGGGCGTTGATGGGCTGCTCCATCTTCATGGCCTCCAGCACCACCACCAGGTCACCGGCCTCCACCGTGTCCCCGTCGCTGACCGCGACCTTGACGATGGTGCCCTGCATGGGCGCGGTGAGGGCGTCACCGGACACTGCCGCGCCGGCTCGCTTCTTGCCCGAACGCTTGGGCGCCTTCTTCACGCCGCCGCCGCCGGCGCCCGCCGCACCGGCCGCGCCGAAGCCGGCCGGCAGCGTGACCTCCAGCCGCTTGCCGTTCACCTCCACGACCACCCGATCCCGCTCACCGGCCTCGGTCTCGGCGTCGGCGCCGCCACTGAAGGCCGGCAGCTGGTTGTCGAACTCGGTCTCGATCCACCTGGTGAACACGGTGAACGGCGCGCCGTCAGCGGGGGCGAAGGCCGGGTCGCGGACCACCGCGCGGTGGAACGGCAGCGCGGTCGCCATGCCGTCCACCACGAACTCATCCAGCGCGCGGCGTGACCTGGCCAGTGCCTCGTCGCGGGTCTCGCCCCAGACGATCAGCTTGGCCAGCAGCGAGTCGAAGGCGCCGCCGATCACCGAGTCGCCCTCGATGCCGGAGTCGACCCGGACACCGGGGCCGGCCGGCTCGCGGTAGGTGGTCACCATGCCGGGGGCCGGCAGGAAGCCCCGGCCCGGGTCTTCGCCGTTGATGCGGAACTCGATCGCGTGCCCGTGCGGCGTCGGGTCCTCGGTCCAGCGCAGCGGCTCGCCGTCGGCGATCCGGAACTGCTCGCGGACCAGGTCCAGGCCGGTGGTCTCCTCAGAGACCGGGTGCTCGACCTGCAGCCGGGTGTTGACCTCGAGGAAGCTGATCACGCCGTCGGCGCCGACCAGGTACTCCACGGTTCCGGCGCCGGTGTAGTCAGCCTCTCGGCAGATCGCCTTGGCCGAGGCGTGGATGCGCTCGCGCTGCTCGTCGGACAGGAACGGGGCCGGGGCCTCCTCGACCAGCTTCTGGTTGCGCCGCTGCAGCGAGCAGTCCCGGGTGCCGACCACGATCACGTTGCCGTGGGTGTCGGCCAGCACCTGCGCCTCGACGTGCCGGGACCGGTCCAGGTACCGCTCCACGAAGCATTCGCCGCGGCCGAAGGCGGCGACCGCCTCGCGCACCGCGCTGGCGTACAGCTCGGGAATCTCCTCCAGGGTGCGGGCGATCTTGAGCCCCCGGCCGCCGCCGCCGAAGGCGGCCTTGATGGCCACCGGCAGCCCGTGCTCGGTGGCGAAGGCCACCACCTCGTCGGGGCCGGACACCGGGTCCTTGGTGCCGGGCACCAGGGGCGCGCCGGCGCGCAGCGCGATGTGCCGGGCCGTGACCTTGTCGCCGAGGTCGCGGATGGCCTGG
This sequence comes from Jatrophihabitans sp., assembly GCA_036399055.1. NCBI lineage: Bacteria > Bacillati > Actinomycetota > Actinomycetes > Jatrophihabitantales > Jatrophihabitantaceae > Jatrophihabitans > Jatrophihabitans sp. The sequence continues at coordinate 54,910 of DASWNX010000021.1, read as the reverse complement.
GGCGACGGGCCGATCCAGATCAGGCCGGCGTCGAGCACCGCCTGGGCGAACTCAGCGTTCTCGCTGAGAAACCCGTAACCCGGGTGCACCGCGTCCGCGCCGGAGGCCCGCGCCGCGTCGAGCACCTTCTCGATCACCAGGTAGGACTCCGCCGGGGTGTTGCCACCGAGCGCGAAGGCCTCGTCAGCCATCCGGACGTGCAGGGCGTCGCGATCGGGGTCGGCGTAGACCGCCACCGAGCTCAGGCCGGCGTCCTTGGCCGCCCGGATGACCCGGACGGCGATCTCGCCACGGTTGGCGATGAGCACCTTGCGCATGCGTGCCTCCTGACTGCGGCCGGACTCGCAGGCGCCGCGATTCGTGGGTGTGTTGCAAAGGCTACCCAATCGGCACGCTTGTCCGACAAAACGACCTCTCTGACCGGGTGGTCAGGAGAGTTGAGCGAGCCGGTCCCGGCACTGCTGGGCGACCTCGCCGACCTCGGACATCGTCCGCTTGAGATCGCGCTGGCGGGCCGTCAGGTCCACGGTGATCTCGTCCAGGCGGCTCAGCAGCGTCTCGAGCTGGCGCCGCTCGGAGGAGGCCGCCCCGTCGTACATGTCGACGATCTCGCGGATCTCTGACAACGACATCCCAAAGCGCTTGCCACGCAGGATGAGGCGGAGCCGAGCCCGGTCCCGGTGGTCATAGACGCGCGCCGACCCGGCTCGGGACGGCGTGATCAGCCCCTCGGCCTCGTAGAAGCGCAGGGTCCGGGTGGTGACGCCGAGCTCGTCGGCGAGCTCGCCGACGGTCCAGGTCTGGTCGGCCCTGCTGGCTTCCGTGGCCGAGGTCATAGCGTTATAGTGCTTAACGTTGACGTAAACGTCAACCTGCTCCACCATCAACCTCTCTTCACCGTCAACCAGCTTCACCGCCCATCCGTCCCGAGCTGCTCGGCCGGCGCTCCGCGCCACCGCGGCGGCTCGTCCAGCGCCGGGAGTCGCCATGTCCTTCGAGCTGTCAGCCGACCACGAGGTCTTCCGCAAGGTCGTGCGCGACTTCGCCGAGTCCGAGGTCGCCCCGCACGTGGCGGCCTGGGACCGCGAGCACTACTTTCCGGTCGAGCTGATCCCCAAGATGGGCGAGCTCGGCCTGTTCGGCCTGGTCGTGCCCGAGGAGTACGGCGGCGCCGGCGCCGATTTCACCTCGCTGTGCGTGGCCATCGAAGAGCTCGGCCGGGTCGACCAGTCCATCGGCATCACGCTCTCGGCCGGCGTGGGCCTGGGCATCAACCCGATCCTGAGCTTCGGCAGCGACGAGCAGAAGCAGTGCTGGCTGCCCGACCTGGTCGCCGGGCGCGCCCTGGCCGGTTTCGGCCTGACCGAGCCCGAGGCCGGCTCGGACGCCGGCGCCACCCGCACCAAGGCCGAGCTGGTCGACGGCCAGTGGGTGGTCAACGGCTCCAAGGCCTTCATCACCAACTCCGGCTCCTCGATCACCTCGGTGGTGACCGTGACCGCTCGCACCGGCACGGTCGACGGCAAGCCCGAGATCTCGGCGATCCTGATTCCCAGCGGCACCCCCGGCTTCGAGGTCCAGCCGCCCTACGACAAGCTCGGCTGGCGCATCTCCGACACCCACGGGCTGGTCTTCGACGACTGCCGGGTGCCTGAGGCCAACCTGGTCGGGCAGCGTGGAACCGGCTTCAAGCAGTTCCTGGCCATCCTCGACGACGGCCGGATCGCCATCTCGGCGCTGGCTGTCGGGCTTGCCCAGGCCTGCCTGGACGAGTCGCTGCGCTACGCCAAGGAACGGCACACCTTCGGCAAGCCGATCGGCGCCCGGCAGGCGATCGCCTTCGCGATCAGCGACCTGGCGGTCGCCGTCGAAGCGGCGCGGACGCTGACCTACAAGGCCGCCTGGCTCAAGGACGCCGGACGCTCGGCCAAGGAGGTCAAGCACGCTGCCGCGATCGCCAAGCTGTTCTCCAGCGAGGCCGCGGTCTCGGCCACCCGGGTGGCGACCCAGGTCTTCGGCGGGTACGGCTTCATGGAGGAGTACCCGGTTGCCAGGTTCTACCGCGACGCCAAGATCCTCGAGATCGGCGAAGGCACCTCCGAGGTGCAGCGCATGGTCATCGCCCGGGCTCTCGGCCTACCCGTCGAGTAGCGCCGCCGCGGTTCGATCCGTTGCCGGAGCGTCATGCTCTGCGGTCGCCCTGGCAACCTGTGCCCATGACGACTGAGAAGCGCTTGAGCGGTGAGCGCTCAAGCCAAGAGCAGGGGATACCGACATGAGTGACGCCGACAAGGTGCGCGCCGCCCGCCAGGCCACGCTCGCGCCGCCGGCCAAGGCCGCCGCCAAGCTCGCCGACGCCCACAAGCTTTACGTCAGGGACCGGATCGCGCTGCTGTTCGACGACGGGACCTTCGTCGAGGACGCCCAGTTGGCCAACGCCACCGCCGAGGGACTCCCGGCTGACGGCGTGGTGACCGGTCAGGGGCTGGTCGAGGGCCGGCCGGCGCTGGTGGTGGCCAACGACCCGACCGTCAAGGCCGGCTCGTGGGGCGCCCGGACCGTGGAGAAGATCATCCGGATCACCGAGCGCGCCCTCGTCGAGGAGCTGCCGATCTTCTGGCTGATCGACTCGGCCGGCGCCCGGATCACCGATCAGGTGGCGCTGTTCCCGGGCCGCCGCGGCGCGGGGCGGATCTTTCACAACCAGGTGGCGCTGTCGGGCAAGGTGCCCCAGATCTGCTGCCTGTTCGGCCCATCGGCAGCCGGCGGCGCCTACATCCCGGCGTTCTGCGACATCGTGATCATGGTCGAGGCCAACGCCTCGATGTACCTGGGATCGCCCCGGATGGCCGAGATGGTGGTGGGCGAGAAGGTCAGCCTGCAAGAGATGGGCGGCGCCCGGATGCACGCCACCGTCTCAGGCTGCGGTGACAACCTGGCCAGCGACGACGCCGACGCCATCGAGCAGGCCAAGCTGTTCTTCTCCTACCTGCCGTTGAACTGGCGGCTGCCGGCGCCGTCCTACGCCGCCGAGGCCCCGGCCGTGGAGCTGGCCGACGACGTGGTGCCGGTCGCCGAGTCGATGCCCTTCGACATGCACGAGGTGATCGAGGGCCTGATCGACGCCGACTCGTTCTTCGAGGTCAAACCGGAGTTCGCCGCCGAGCTGATCACCGGCCTGGCCCGGATCGACGGCCGCCCGGTGGGCGTGGTCGCCAACAACTCCGCGGTCCGCGGCGGGGTGCTGTTCGGCGACTCCGCCGACAAGGCCGCCCGGTTCATCTGGCTCTGCGACGCCTTCAACGTCAGCCTGCTCTACCTGGCCGACGTGCCCGGGTTCATGATCGGCTCCGAGGTGGAGCGTCAGGGCATCATCCGGCACGGCGCCAAGATGATCACCGCCGTGTCCGAGGCGAACGTGGCCCAGATATCGGTGCTGGTGCGAAAGGCCTACGGCGCCGGCCTGTACGCGATGGACGGGCCGGGTTTCATGCCCGACGCCTGCATCGCGTTACCGACCGCCCGGGTAGCGGTGATGGGGCCTGAGGCGGCGGTGAACGCCGTCTACGCCAACAAGATCGCTGAGATCACCGATCCGGAGGAGCAGGCCGCCTTCGTCAAGGCAAAGCGGGCCGAGTACGAAGAGGACGTCGACCTGCTGCGGCTGGCCGCCGACCTGGTGATCGACGTGATCATCGACCCGTCCGAGCTGCGGGCCGAGATCGCTCAGCGGTTCGCAGCCCTCGCCGGCAAGGCCCGGCCGTTGGCCGACAAGCGACACGGGGTGCCCCCAGTCTGAGCCGGCCGCCGCGGTTTCGCCGCAGCAGGCTGCGTCAGCGGGCGGCGGTGGGCAGGTCTGAGACGGCGTAGCCGAAGTCCAGCAGCATCCGGCGCAGCAGCGGTAGCGACAACCCCACCACGTTGTGGTGATCACCTGCCACCGCCTCGACGAACCAGCCGCCCAAGCCGTCGACGGTGAAGGCGCCGGCCACCCGCAATGGCTCGCCGGTGCCGACGTAGGCCTCGATCTCGGCGTCGGAGGGTTCGGCGAAGCGCACCTCGGTGCTGGCCACCCGGTCCGACATCCGCACTGCCGCCGAGCCGGCGACCTCGATCAGGGTGTGACCGGTGCGCAGCACCGCCGTCCGTCCGCGCATGGACTTCCAGCGCGCGATCGCCTCCTCGGCCGAGGACGGCTTGCCCAGTGCGGCGCCGTCGAGTTCGAGCATCGAGTCGCAACCCAGCACCAGCAACTCACCGCGCTGCCTGCCGGCCACCGCGACCGCCTTGGCGTGCGCGAGTTCGCGCACCAGGTCGGTCGGAGTCGGCGCGGTGATCGCCTCCTCGTCCACGCCGGAGACTTCGACCTCGGGCTCGACGCCGGCATGGCGCAGCGTCCGCAGCCGTCCGGAGGAGGCCGAAGCGAGCAGGAACCGCATGGTGTCGCTCCGCTTCTCTCGCTGGCACCTCGTGGGCGCGCTGGCCCAGCTCTGGCCCCGGTGCGTCATGCCCTCAAGGGGTCATGACCACTCCAGAGCATGACGCCGCGCCCAGCAGAGGCTAGCTCACCCGAGCTTGAGCGACTTGCCGATGATCTCTTTCATGATCTCGGTGGCGCCGCCGTAGATCCGGGTCACCCGGGCGTCGGCGTAGGCGCGGGCGATCGGGTACTCCTGCATGTAGCCGTAGCCGCCGTGCAGCTGAAGGCACCGGTCGACCACCCGGCCATGCAGCTCGGTGGCCCACCACTTGGCCTTGGCGGCGTCCTCGGGGGTCAGGTCGCCGATCAGCAGGGCGTTGACGCACTGGTCGAGGTAGGCCTGGGCGACGTCGATCTCGGTGGCGACCTCGGCCAGCACAAACCGGGTGTTCTGCAGCGAGCCGATCGACTGGCCGAAGGCCTTGCGCTCGCGGACGTAGCTGATCGTCCAGTTCAGGGCCGCTCGGGCGCCGGCCACGCCGGCGATCGCGATCGACATCCGCTCTTGCGGCAGGTTGGACACCATGCCGAGGAAGCCCTTGCCGAGCTCGCCCAGGATGTTGGCCGCCGGCACCCGGACGTCGGTGAAGGACAGCTCGGCGGTGTCCTGGGAATGCAGGCCCAGCTTCTCGAGGTTGCGGCCGCGCTCGAAGCCGGGCATGCCCCGTTCCAGAACGACCAGGCTCAGCCCCTTGTGCCGGTCCGGCCCGGTGCGCACCGCGGTGATCACGAGGTCGGCGTTGATGCCGTTGGTGATGAAGGTCTTGGCGCCGTTGACGATCAGGTCGCTGTCAGCCCCTGGGCCGGCCGGCGTCGCTGAGGTGCGGATGCCGGCCAGGTCAGAGCCGGCGCCAGGCTCGGTCATCGCCACCGCCGTGATCAGCTCGCCCGAGACGATGCCGGGCAGCCAGCGCTGCCGCTGCTCCTCGGTGCAGTAGTGCAGGAAGTACGGCAGGCAGATGTCGTTGTGCAGGGTGAGCCCGAGGCCTGCGCCGCCGATGCCGGCCAGCATCAGCTCCTCGCCGAGGACCTGGTTGAACCGGAAGTCATCGGTCCCGCCGCCGCCGTACTGCTCGGGCACCTGCAGGCCGAGGAACCCGTTGGCGCCAGCGGTCTGGAACACCTCCCGGGGCATCAGCCCCGCCGCCTCCCACGCCAGGTAGTCCGGCAGCATCTCCTTGGCGATGAAGGTGCGAACCGCCTCGCCGAAGGCCAGATGGTCCTCGTCATAGTGCTTGCGCTGCATCTCGTGGCTCCCCGGTGTGACCAGACCCCGATGTTCTGACGTCCTACTATCTCCCGAGGTCAGGCGCAACGCCAAGCCGGGCGGGGCACATCTCACCCTCGCCCGGGGTCGCTACGGTGTGCGGTGTGGCTATCTCGCAGGCCGATGTCGGCGTCATCGGCGGTTCTGGCTTCTATTCGCTGCTCGAACAGGCCCAGAGCCTGCGGGTGAGCACCCCGTACGGCGAGCCGAGCGGTGAGCTCACGATCGGGACGCTGGCCGGCCGGCAGGTGGCCTTCCTGCCCCGGCACGGCTCGGATCACCGGTTTCCGCCGCACCGGGTGCCCTACCGGGCCAACCTGTGGGCGCTGCGGTCGGTGGGGGTCCGCCAGGTCGTGACCGGCTCGGCGGTCGGCTCGCTGCTGCCCGAGCTCGGGCCGGGCGCGCTGGTGCTGCCCGACCAGATCCTGGACCGGACCTGGGGCCGGGCTCACACCTACAGCGACGGTGACAGCGGCGTGGCTCACCTGTCCTTCGCCGACCCTTACTGCCCGGTCGGCCGGGCCGGCGCCCAACGAGCGGCCCAGGCCGCCGGAGTGCCGCTGACCGCCTCGGCCACCCTGGCGGTGATCAACGGCCCGCGGTTCTCCACCCGCGCCGAATCACTGGACTACCGCCGCAGCGGCGCCGCCATCATCGGGATGACCGCGATGCCCGAGGCCGCGCTGGCCCGCGAGCTCGCGCTCTGCTTCACCTCGCTGTGCCTGGTGACCGACCACGACGCGGGCGTCGACGTGGGCCACGGCGTCACCCACGCCGAGGTGTTGCAGACCTTCGCGGCGAACCTTCCGAAGCTGCGGGAGCTGCTGGTCGCCACCTTGGCCGAACTGCCCGCCGCGCAGGGTGACTGCGGCTGCGCCGACGTCTTCGGCGACACCACGCCGCCCTACCCACTGCCCTGAGCTGTCCTGAGCTGTCCTGAGCTGTCCTGAGCTGTCGGCATTGTGCGGCCTGAATCCGCGCCTACATCGCCTGCAGCCGCGGATTCGGGCCGCACAATGGCGGAAGGGGCAGGGCAGTCAGGCCCAGGTTGAAGCGCGCCAGGCGCCAGGACCGGGCGACAGCGGCCTGCGCAACCGCAGCGCCGGGTCGGCCCAACCGCCCACCTGCTGCGCCGGTCGCGGGTCGGGCGCCGGCGACCGGGCGATCGTGAGCAGCAGCATGGTCACTGCCGTCAGCTCGTCGGCCGTCGGCCGTCCGGAGGTGATCTGAAACAGCGGCTCGGCGGCGCTCATAGCGGGATGTTGCCGTGCTTCTTGGGCGGCAGCGACTGGCGCTTGGTCTTGAGGATCCGCAGCGACTTCACGATCAGCGCCCGGGTCGCAGACGGCGGGATCACCGAGTCCAGGTACCCGCGCTCGGCCGCGACGTAGGGGTTGACCAGGGTGTCCTCGTACTCGGCGACGAGCTCCGCGCGCCGAGCCTCCTGCCGGGGCAGGTCATCGGCGAGCTCGGCCAGCTCTTTGCGGTACAGGATGTTGGTCGCGCCCTGGGCGCCCATCACCGCGATCTGCGCGGTCGGCCAGGCCAGGTTGACGTCGGCGCCGAGGTGCTTGGACCCCATCACGTCATAGGCGCCGCCGAAGGCCTTGCGGGTGATCACCGTGATCTTGGGGACCGTCGCCTCGCCGTAGGCGTAGATCAGCTTCGCGCCGCGCCGGATGATGCCCTGCCATTCCTGGTCGGTGCCGGGCAGGAAACCGGGGACGTCGACCAGGGTCAGCACCGGCACGTTGAAGGCGTCGCAGGTCCGGACGAAGCGAGCGGCCTTCTCCGAGGCGGCGATGTCCAGGCAACCGGCCAGGTTCATCGGCTGGTTGCCCACCACGCCGACCGGCTGACCGTCGATCCGGGCGAAACCGCAGATGATGTTCGGCGCGAACAGGGCGTGCACTTCGAGGAATTCCTCATCGTCGACCAGGTGCTCGATGACCGTGTGCATGTCATAGGGCTGGTTGACCGAGTCAGGGATGAAGGTGTCCAGGAACAGGTCGAGATCGTCTGGGTGCGGCTCCGGCGACGGGTCCCCAGCCGGCGGCAGGTCCAGGTTGTTGCTCGGCAGGTAGGACAGCAACGCCTTGACGTAGTCGATGGCGTCCTGCTCGTCGGCGCCCAGGTAGTGCGCGTTACCTGAGGTGGTGTTGTGCACCCGGGCGCCGCCGAGCTCCTCCATGCTGACGTCCTCGCCGGTGACGGTCTTGATGACGTCCGGACCGGTGATGAACATCTGCGAGGTGTTGTCGACCATCACCACGAAGTCGGTCAGCGCGGGGGAGTAGACGTGGCCGCCCGCCGCGGCGCCCATGATCAGTGAGATCTGCGGGATGACGCCCGAAGCCTGCACGTTGCGGTAGAAGATGTCCCCGTAGAGCCCGAGCGAGACCACGCCCTCCTGGATGCGCGCGCCGCCGCCCTCGTTGATGCCGACCAGCGGGCAGCCGGTCTTGAGAGCGAACTCTTGGACCTTGACGATCTTCTCGCCGTAGACCTCGCCGAGCGCGCCGCCGAACACGGTGACGTCCTGGCTGAAGACGCACACCGGCCGGCCGTCCACGGTTCCGTAGCCGGTGACCACCCCGTCGCCGTAGGGGCGGTTGTCCTCCAGGCCGAACATGGTCGAGCGGTGCCGGGCCAGCTCGTCGAATTCCACGAACGATCCCTCGTCCAGCAGCATCGCGACCCGCTCGCGAGCGGTCTTCTTGCCCTTGGCGTGCTGCTTGGCCACCGCTCGGGCCGAGCCGGCGTGGACGGCCTCGTCATAGCGGGTCTCCAGCGCGGCGAGCTTGCCGGCCGTGCTGTGTGGGTTCAAGCCGGGCGTCGTGTCTGGGCCGGGTGCCGGGCCTGACCTCGGGTCCACGTCCGGGTCCGACCCAGGGTCCAAGTCCAAATCCGACACCGGGTTTGAGTCCGGGGCGGGATCGGGCTGGGCCCATCGTTCTGCCGCGATTGGCTCCACGTCAGCACTCATGAGCGCTGAGCCTAGACCGACAGGCGCCGCGCAGGCTTACGTAGTGACCGACCTCGCGACCGGGTCGGCCTGTTGCGCGTCCGGCGCCGGAGTGTGGTGGCGACAATGAGTCATGACCCACCCGAGGCACGAGCCCGCTCAACCGCTGGACGCCGACGCGGTCACCGCCCGGCTGGCCGGACGGTGGCTGGTCGAGGCGGTGCCCGAGACCGGCTCCACCAACGCCGACCTGCTCGCCGCCGCGGCGGCCGGCGCGGCGGCCGGCACTGTGCTGGTCGCCGAGCTGCAGTCAGGGGGCCGGGGACGGCTCGGCCGCAGCTGGGTGTCACCGGCAGGAAAGGGCCTGACGTTCTCAGTGCTGCTGCGCCCTGCGCCGCCGGCGCCGACGTGGGGCTGGCTGCCGTTGCTGACCGGGCTGGCACTGGCTCGCACACTCGGCCCGGCTGCCCGGCTGAAGTGGCCCAACGACCTGCTGCTCGGGCCGCGAGGCGCCAAGGCGGCCGGGATCCTGGTGCAGTCCGGCGCGGGGGCGGTGGTCGTCGGGGTTGGCCTGAACGTCGTGACCAGCCAGGCCGAGCTGCCGGTCGAGACGGCGACCTCGCTGCTGCTCGAAGGCCATCGCGAGCTTGACCGCGCCGAGTTGCTGGTGGATTTTCTGGGTCGGTTCGACGGGCTCTACACCGCCTGGCAGGCGCACGGCGGCGATGCCGGATCGAGCGGGCTGGCCAGCGGGTACCGCGCCGTGTGCGCGACGCTGGGCAGTGAGGTGTCGGTAGAGCTCGGCAGTCACGTCCTGCTCGGCCGGGCGCTGGACCTCGACGAGGGCGGCCGGCTGCTGGTGCGGCCTACCGGCGGGGGCGCGCTGGTGCCGGTGGCCGCCGGAGACGTCACCCACGTACGTGGAGTTATTCGCTAACGTGAACTGAACACGATTGCCGCGCTTGACGGGGGGGTAGGCACGTGCCTTATCCAGAGAAGTTGATCAACGAGGACGAGGAGATCGTCGAGCACCTGCATCCGCACTGGTTGACGCTCGTTCCGGCGGTGTCGGCCTTCCTGGTCATCTGCGGGCTGACCGGCGCCGGCCTGGCCTTCCTGCCTGAGGGTCAGGACAACGAGGGCACCCGGCAGGTCTTGCTGCTGGCGCTGCTGGCTCTGGCGCTGGTGCTGGCGACCTGGTTGACCTTGGCGCCGGTCATCCGCTGGCGATCCACCCACTACGTGATCACCGACCGCCGGGTGTTGATCCGGCGCGGGGTGTTCAAGCACACCGGGCGCGACATCACGCTCGGCCGGATCAGCGATGTGGCCTACGAGCAGAGCCTGTGGGACCGGGTCTTTCGCTCGGGCACCCTGCACATCGAGTCCGCCGGCGAGCACGGGCAGGAGACGCTGGTCGACATCCCCGGGGCCAACGACGTCCAGCAGACCCTGAACCGGCTCATCGAGGCCGACACCAGCCGGCGGGAGTACCCGCGGCTGCCCCAGGCCTGAGGGCTGCCGCGCCTGGCCCCAACCTCAGTCGCCGCCGGCGCCCACATAGGCGGCGAGGTGCTGGCCGGTGAGCGTGGATCGGGCGGCGACCAGGTCGGCCGGCGTGCCTTGGAAGACGATCCGGCCGCCGTCGTGGCCGGCGCCGGGACCGAGGTCGATGATCCAGTCCGCGTGCGCCATCACCGCCTGGTGGTGCTCGATGACGATGACCGACTTGCCGTCCTCGACGAGCCGGTCGAGCAGGCCGAGCAGTTGCTCGACGTCGGCGAGGTGCAGGCCGGTGGTCGGCTCGTCGAGGACGAGGACAGCACTGTCGCCGCCCATCTGGCTGGCCAGCTTGAGCCGCTGCCGCTCGCCGCCGGACAGCGTGGTGAGCGGCTGGCCGAGGCTGAGGTAGCCCAGGCCCACGTCGGCCAGCCGGTCCAGGATCGTGTGGGCGGCCGGCGTGCGCGCCTCACCGGCGCCGAAGAACTCCTTGGCCTCGGTCACCGGCATCGCGAGCACCTCGGCGATGTCGCGGCCGCCCAGCGTGTACTCCAGCACCGACGCCTGGAACCGCTTTCCCTCGCATTCCTCGCAGGGGGACTCGACGGTGGCCATGACGCCCAGCTCGGTGTAGATGACGCCGGCGCCGTTGCAGGCGGGGCAGGCGCCTTCGGAGTTGGAGCTGAAGAGCGCCGGCTTCACCCCGTTGGCCTTGGCGAACGCCTTGCGGATGGGCTCCAGGAGCCCCGTGTAGGTCGCGGGGTTGCTCCGCCGCGAGCCGCGGATCGCAGCCTGGTCGACGATCACCACGCCGTCCCGCTTGGCGACCGAGCCCTGGATCAGCGAGCTCTTGCCCGAGCCGGCCACGCCGGTGAGCACCACCAGCACGCCGAGCGGGAGGTCGACGTCGACGTCTTTGAGGTTGTGGGTGTTCGCGCCGCGCACCTCGAGCGCTCCCGAGGGGGCGCGCACCGAAGGCTTCAGCGACACCCGGTGGTCGAGGTGCCGGCCGGTCAGCGTGCCGCTGGCCCGCAGCCCGTCGACGGCGCCCTCGTACACGACCTCGCCACCGCCGGTGCCCGCGCCGGGGCCGAGATCGACGACGTGGTCGCCGATCGCGATCATCTCGGGCTTGTGCTCGACGACGAGCACGGTGTTGCCCTTGTCCCGCAACTGCAGGAGCAGGTCGTTCATCCGCTCGATGTCGTGCGGGTGCAGTCCGATCGACGGCTCGTCGAAGACGTAGGTGACGTCGGTGAGCGAGGACCCGAGGTGGCGGATCATCTTGGTGCGCTGCGCCTCGCCGCCCGACAGGGTGCCGGCCGGCCGGTCGAGTGAGAGGTAGCCCAGGCCGATCTGGGAGAACGAGTCGAGCAGGTGCTGCAGTCCGGCGAGCAGCGGGGCGACGGACGGCTCGTCGAGCCCCCGGAGCCAATCGGCCAGGTCGCTGATCTGCATCTTGCAGAGGTCGGCGATGTTCTTGCCCTTGATCTTCGACGACCGCGCCTCCGGGCTGAGCCGCGTGCCGTCGCACTCGGGGCAGGTCTGGAACGTGATCGCGCGCTCGACGAAGGCGCGGATGTGGGGCTGCATCGCGTCGACGTCCTTGGAGAGCATCGACTTCTGGATCTTCGGGATGACGCCCTCGTAGGTGAGGTTGATGCCCTCGACCTTGATCTTGGTCGGCTCCTTGTAGAGGAGGTCGTGCATCTCCTTCTTGGTGAACTTCGCGATCGGCTTGTCCATGTCGAAGCCGGCGCCGCTGAAGATCCGGCCGTACCAGCCGTCCATGCTGTAGCCCGGGATCGTCAGCGCGCCTTCGGCCAGCGACTTGCTCTGGTCGTACAACGCCGTGAGGTCGAAGTCGGAGACCGACCCCATGCCCTCGCAGCGCGGGCACATGCCGCCCATGTAGACCACGTCGCGCACCACGCTCTTCTCCACGCGCCCGCCGGCCTTCTCCGTGCTCATCACCCCGCTGGCCTTGCGCGTCGGGACGTTGAACGAGAACGCCGTGGGCGGACCGATGTGCGGCGTGCCCAGCCGGCTGAAGAGGATCCGGAGCATCGCGTGGGCGTCGGTGGCGGTGCCGACCGTGGAGCGTGGATTGGCGCCCATCCGCTCCTGGTCGACGATGATCGCGGTGGTGAGCCCTTCCAGGACGTCGACGTCAGGACGCGCCAGCGTAGGCATGAAGCCCTGGACGAAGGCGCTGTAGGTCTCATTGATCAATCGCTGTGACTCCGCGGCGATCGTGCCGAAGACCAGCGAGCTCTTGCCGGAGCCGGAGACGCCGGTGAACACCGTCAGCCGGCGCTTGGGGATCTCGACAGACAAGTTCTTGAGGTTGTTCACGCGAGCGCCGTGCACGCGGATCACGTCGTGGCTGCTGTCGGCGACGTGCGGAGCGGACGCCTGCGGGCCCGTCCCCGGGGTTCTGCTCATCCTGTCTCCCTCTGTGAGGCTTCCTCTGTGGACGGGGCCGCCCTCGCCCTGTGGCTTCGGCGGCGCCCGGCGCTCATCGGTGCTGAACAACCGTCATAGTCACTTCTGCCGTCGTGGGCCTGCTCAGGATCGCCCGGGCAGAGGACGCATGAGAAGGCTGGACATCGCCAGCCTGACCGCCGCGCAGCGCGTCCTGCGCCGGGTGCGCCGGGCGGGTCTGCCGGTCACCTTCGAGATCGTCCCACGTCGTGCCGAGATCCTCGGCGCAGGGCCGAATGCCGCTCGCGGCGGCCAGTGCCGCGGCGGTCAGCTCAGCTAGCCGCCGATCGACCACCGCGGGCTCGGAGCCGCGCAGAGCTACGCCAATGGCCTCGCTGCCGTTCTGGATCATTCGCGGCTCTCATCATCTGCTCGAGTAAGAAGTGGCTGTCCAGCTCCTCGGCGCCTTCGGCCAGCCGGTCCTGGACGGCCGATTCCGGATCGGCCCAATCCCAGCTCGGCCGGGCCGGGATCTGCGCGGTCTCGATCTGCCCGGTCTCGATCTGCCCGGTCTGGGCCGGTGTGCTGTCGAGCACCGCCTCAGCGGCAACGGCTCCAGCGGGCGCCGCTGTCTCCTGCGAGCGGCCCTGCTCGTCCGGGGCGGCCAGCGCCTCGAACACCGCGGACAGCTGGCCGAGCTCGGCGACCATGGCATCGCGGCGCTCGGTGAGCAACGCCACCTCCGCCTGGGCCTCGGCCAGTAGTCGGTGCGCCAGGGCCCGCACCTCCTCGGCCTCGGCGCGAGCGTCGCTGATCGTCAGGCTCGCTTGGGCCTTGGCCGCGCGCCGCGCCTCATACATCTCCCGCTGCGACTGGCCGACCTGCTCGGCCACCTGCTCACGGACCGCGCGGGCGCCTGCCTCGGCCTCGGCCAGCCGGCGCTCGGCGCGATCATGGCGCCCGGCGGCGGACTCATCGGCGTGGGCGATCGTCGCTTCGGCCTGCTGGCGGGCCCGCGCCAGCACGGCTGCCGACTCGGCCGCCACCTCCGCCAGCCGCTGCCGGTCGCTGTCGGCGGCGGCGTGCAGGTCGTCCTCAAGCTCGCTGCGCCGCCGGCGGAGTTTTTCAGACGCCGAAGCCAGCACACCGCCTAGCCGCAGCCGCGCCTGGCGCAGCACCGCGGCGGCCTCGGCATGCGACTGGTCGCGGATGCGGCTGGCCTCGGCAGTCGCGGTGTCGATCAGGCCGGTCACGACCTGCTGCGCCCAGGCGGTCTGCTCGGCGGCGGCGGCCAGTTCGCGAGCCGCCTGGTCCCGGGCCTGATCGAGCACGGCCCTCGACTCCCGGGTGACCGCAAGCCGGCGGGCTGCCGCGTCCCGCTCGGCGTCCTCCAGGAAGTCCTCGGCGGCGCTCAGCATCCCAGCCGCCTGGCGCCGCGCCTGATCGAGCACGGTGGCCGCCTGCTGGTCTGCCGCGGTCCGCACGGCGCCGGCTTCGGCCTGCGCGCCGGCGAGAAGCTCGCGAAGCTCGCGCTCGTGCTCGTTCCAGGACCGGGTCAGATCGGCTGCCAGGTGGGCGTGCCGCTGATCGGCTTCGCGCTGGGCGCCGAGCAGGACCTGCTCGGCCTGGGCGCGGAAGGCGGTGGCGGTCAGCTTGGCCTGCGACCGCTCCTGATCCGCCTCGGCCTGGGCGTGGGCCAGGATGTGCTCGGCGGCCTGTTCGGCGGCGGCGGCGACCAGCATCGCCTGGTGGGTGGCGTCGCCGATCAGCGACTGGGCTTCTTCGTGAGCCTCGGTCAACCGGGCCCGGGCAGCGGCCTGCTTGTGTTGGGCCGCGGCCAGAGCATCCTCCAGCGCCACGCGCATGAGTTCGGGCTCACTGAGACCTGGGTGGCCGAGGGTCAGCTGGCTGGCCTCAGCCAGGGTTGTCTCGACGCCGGCGCTGCCCGGTTCCGAGTCGCTCCCCATGCCCCAGATAGTCGCAGAGGTTGCCGCTCAGACCGCGTTTGCCGAGCCGATCCGTCAGGGTGCGTCGCTGAGCCGACTCACCCTGCGCCGTGGCCGCGGCGGCGGAGTGGCGTTTTCTGCCCACCAACAGGGGCGGCTGCGCAGCCTGGCGCCCAGCTCCGACAGCCGCGAACGGCGTTGTGGACAACGGCGATGCGCCCCGGCATGCTCGCGCGCATGCCATTCGTCGCCCGTCGCCTCGATCCCGACAGCCCGGCTGACGCCCCGCCCGATCCCTTGGCGCTGACGTTCTTCTCGGTGCGAGAGGTCAGGGAGCGCTTGCCGCAGGGCAGCGCCGCGCGGGCGCGCTCGCCACGCTGGCAGCTCGGTGAGGCCTACGGCTACGTCGCCGAGGACGGCCGGTACTTCGTGGCGCCGGCGCACACCGGGGGCATCGGGGAACCAGGCCAAGGCACCGACCTCACGTCCGTGCCAGGGTTTCTGTGGGGGATTCTCGGGCCCTATGGCCAGCACCTGCGATCGGCGCTGCTGCACGACCACCTCTGTGACGTCGCCGATGGCGTGATCGCCGCCCACCCGGACGACCGTGACGCCGCCGGTCGGCCCATCCCGCCGGGCCGGACCCCGACGCAGATCCGCACCGAGGCTGATGACCTCTTTCGCGAGACGCTGCGTTCTGAAGGCGTCGGCCCGGCGCGGCGCTGGATCTTCTGGACCGGCGTGTCCTACGGGCGGTTCTTCATCTACCGCAGGGTGCTTGCCATCGCGCTGGCGGCGCTGGCGTTCGCCGCCGCGGTCCTCGGCCTGCACGCGCTCACCGTGGCCCTCGGTGGTGGGCCGCCGCGAGTCGAGGGCTGGCTGTCGGACCGGGCGTTCTGGTCGGTGATGCTCGGCGTCGCGGTGCTGATGGCGGTGTTGCGGCGTTGGGTCTTCATAGCCGCCATACCGCTGAGCCTGGTCACGACGGTGGCCTGCCTGGCCGGCGCCGGGCCTGACGCGCCATCGGCGCTGCGTTCGCTGTCCTGGCATGCGGTGGCGGCAGGCGGCCTGCTACTCGCCGCGCTCGCGCTCGGGTCGCTCACCGACGTGCGGGTCGCGTTGATCGCGGTGCTGCTCGCTCCGCTGATCCTGCCGGTGGTGCTGCTCACCACGCTGGTTCAGCTGACGCTGGCGCTGCCGGATCTGATCAGCTGGGCCGTGCGCGGGTTCCAGGACGACGAGCCTGTCGTCGGCCCGTTGCTCGGAGCGCCGAAGTGACGGCGTCGCTATGGGCATAAGGGTCACTGGCGCCAGCGTCGCTAGACGCAAGCCTCGCTGACGCAAGCGTCGCTGGACGCAAGCCTCGTTGGACGCAAGTTTCGTGGGATAAGCATTGCCCCAATGCAGTAACCGGCAGCCCAGCCAGGCACGGTTAGCTCTCGATGGGCCCCTTGGCCGCGGCCGGATCGAGCACGCGGGCCAAAAACGATCGGGTGCGCTCGTGCTGCGGGGCGGCGATCACCTGCTCCGGGCTGCCTTCCTCGACCACGACCCCGCCGTCCATGAACACCACCCGGTGCGCGACTTCGCGGGCGAAGCTCATCTCGTGCGTCACCACCATCATGGTCATGCCCTCGGCCGCGAGGTCGCGCATCACCGCCAGCACGTCACCGACCAGCTCGGGGTCCAGGGCCGAGGTCGGCTCGTCGAACAGCATCACGTCCGGGCCCATCGACAGCGAGCGCGCGATCGCCGCACGCTGTTGCTGGCCGCCCGACAGCTGCGCCGGGTAGGCGTTCGCCTTGTCCGACAGCCCGACTTTCGCGAGGTTGGCGTGGGCCAGTTGCTCGGCTTGGGCCTTGGGCCGGCGCAGCACCCGGCGCTGGGCGATGGTGAGGTTCTCAAGCACGGTCAGGTGCGGAAACAGGTTGAACGACTGGAAGACCATGCCGATCCGGCGCCGGACCGCGTCGATGTCGACATCGGGGTCGGTGATCTCCACACCGCCGACGTAGACCTCGCCGGACTGCGGCTCTTCGAGCAGGTTGATGCAGCGCAGCAGCGTGGACTTGCCCGAGCCGGAGGGCCCGATGACGCACACCACCTCGCCGCGCGCGACGTGAAAGTCGATGCCGCGCAGGACGTGGTTGGCGCCGAAGGATTTGTGCAGGGCGCGGACGTCGATCGCTGCGTCCTGACGGCTACGGCCGGCTTCGGCGCCGTCGGTGATCGGGTCGAGACTCATGCGTTCGCCTTCGCGTTGCGGGCCTCGAGCCGTCGTGCGAGGTAGCTCAGGGGAATGGTGATGATCAGATAGCACAGGCCCGCGATCAGGATCGGGGTGATGTTGGCCTTGGTGCTGGCCAGGTCCCGGCCGAACTTGGTGAGCTCGCGGTCACCGAGCTGCACGCCGAGAAAGAGCACCAGGCTGCTGTCCTTGAACAGCAGCACCAGCTCGTTGGTCAGCGGTGGCACGATGATGCGAAAGGCCTGCGGGATGACGATGCTGACCATCGCCCGGCCGCTGGACATGCCCAGTGACCGGGCTGCCTCTCGCTGGCCGCGGGGCACGGCTTGGATTCCGGCGCGCACGGTCTCGGCCATGTAGGCCGCTGACACCAGCGCCAGCGCCAGCGCGACCTTGCCGACGGTGCCGCCCGGGATCTTGGTCCCGGGGAACGCCAGCGGCACTCCGACGCCCACGAAGATGAAGATGAGCAGCGCCGGCAGCCCGCGGAAGACCTCGATGTAGGCCGCCGCGAGCCAGCGGTAGGGCGGCACCGACGACAGCCGCATCAGGGCGAGCAGCACGCCGAGCAGCAACCCGCCGGCGAAGCCGGTCAGGGTGTAGATCACGGTGTTCTTCAACGCCACCGTGAGCACTCCGGGGAACATCTCCCGGGCGATCTCGCCGCGGGCGAAGTTCTGCCGCAGCGTCTCCCAGTCGGCCACCAAGGCCACGATGACCAGGACCGCCACGAACAACGCGTACTGGACGCCCAGGCTGACCCGCCGGCGCTGCCGGCGGGTCAGCCGTGATCGGCGCACGCCTGCGGTGCTGGCAGGCGTGGTCTCGGCGCTTGAGGTGCTGGTGGCCATGGGCATCCGTTCGTGGCTGGGCTCTTCCAGGCTGGTGCGCGCCCGCCGGGCCCGCCAGGACGAGGTCTTCTCAGCTAGCCGGCTTGGCGCCGATCCACTTGGTGTAGAGGGTGTCATAGGTGCCGTCGCTCTTGGCCTTAGCAAGAGCGGCGTTGATCTTGGCGAGCAGCTCGTCGTTGCCGTCCTTCTTCACGGCGAAGCCGTACTGCTCGCCGGTGTCGAGGTTGGCCACGATCTCGAAGTCGGCGTTGGCTGGATCCTTGAGCCAGCCGTTGACCACCGGCAGGTCCTGCACGATCACGTCCACCTGGCCGCTGCGAAGGCCGTTGAGCTCGGCGTCGGAGGTCTCGAAGGAGACCGGGTCAGCGCCGTGCTCCTTGACGTAGTCCTCGCCGGTGGTGGAGGCCTGCGAGCCGACCTTCTTGCCCTTGGCCGAATCGAGCGAGGTGATGCCCGACCCCTTCTTGGCCAGCAACGCCTGGGTGGCGTCGAAGTACGGCTCGGAGAAGTCGAGGTTCTTCTTGCGCTCTTCGGTGATCGTCATGCCGGCCGCCGCGACGTCGCATTGACCGGCGTTGAGGGCGGCGCCGGTCTTGATGTTCTCGAACGGGGTGTCGAAGATGGCCTGCTTGGCGCCGATGTCCTTGGCGACCAGGTCGATGAGGTCGACGTCGAAGCCGACCACCTTGCCGCCTTCTGCGGACTGGAACGGCGGGTAGGGCAGGTGCGTGCAGGTCGTCAGCTCGCCTGCCTTGATCAACTTGATGCTGCTGCTGGCGCCGCTGGACTTTCCGGCGTCGGTGGCCTCGTCGTCGCCGCCTCCGCAGCCGGCGAGCAGGACGAGCGCGCAGGCGGCGGTGGCCGCGCGCGCCATGAACGTACGGTGCATGAAATGCTCCCAGGGTGCGTAGGAAAGGGCCATCCTCGCATCAAGAGGCGCTTTCTGTTAGCAGGCCTGCCAGATGTCTGCGCACTTGTCCTCGCGCAGTCGAGAACTCTGCGAGGCTGGCCTAACTGTAGGGGTCGGTTATCTCACGCAGCGCGATCAGGGCTTGCCTAAGCTGCCTGCTCCGGGTCTTACCCAAGTGGGCCTCCCAGCTGGCCTCCACAGCACGCACCACGGGGGCGCTCAGCTCGACGAGCTCCCGCCCCCTGGTCGTCATGGTCACCAGCCGGGCGCGGGCGTCGGTGGGGTCGGCGATCCGCTCGACGTAGCCGGCTCGTTCGAGCTGGTCGACGATGGAGCCCAGTGTCTGCTTGCTGATTTGGGCGGCCTCGGCGAGGTCAGCCAGCCGGGTGCCCCCCGGGCCGATTCGCTGGAACACCCGGGCCTGGTTTAGGGGGATGTCATGGCCGTGCGACTTGAGGGCAGCCATCACGGCCGACTCCAGGTAGCGGTACGGGATGAACATCAAGAGTCCGAGATTCAGCTCGGCAGCATCATTGTCGGCCACCGTGACATCATTGCATCAGTCCGAAATTCGGACTAATATCACGGTGTCCACGCAGCGCTGGAGTTCGTGCGATTGAAGGTTTTGCGATGACGGATGAGCAGGCTTACTGGGCCGCGGTTCGCACGGTGCGCCTAGGCGTCGCCGATCTGCTGGACTCCCTGACTGTGGCGGAGTGGGATGCCCCGTCCCTATGCCGAGGGTGGCGCGTGCGCGACGTGGCGGGCCACTTGTCGTCGGTCCCGACGATCACGACGTGGTCGATGATGCGCGTCGGGCCGCGCGCCGGGTTCAACCCGAACCGCATCAACACCGTCGTGGCACTGCGTCACGGTAGCCGGCCCGCGGACCAGATTGTCGGCGCCATCCGCGAGCACGCGAGCGAGCGGCACGTCGCCAGAGTCCTAGACGCGCGGAACTGCCTCTTTGACGCCATCGTGCACAGTCAGGACATCGCCATACCGCTGGGGCGCGAGTTCGCCGTTCCGGCCGCGTTCAGCCGTGAGGGTCTGGAGCGGGTCTGGGCCATGGGGTGGCCGTTCAACGCCAGGCGCCGCCTTGCCGGGCTGAGGTTGACGGCGACCGACACTGACTGGACCGTCGGAGCCGGACCCGAGGTGGCCGGCTCCGCCTTGTCCCTTCTGCTCCTTCTCACCGGGCGGGCCTCGACCGTTGTCGACTCTCTGAACGGTCCCGGAGTCCCATCGCTGTCTAACTGATCAGATCCTCTGACTCCACCGGCGGTGAGCACCGATTTCTGCCATGTTTCCCAACCATTGGGCGCATTTGTCCCAGGTATCTTGGGGAGCTCCATCAGCTCTTGGTGTGTACAGCCCGGGGGACAGGAAACGCTTGTAACCTATAACGTTTCGCTGTCTCGACACGGCCACGGGGGTCGTGCACCCGGCACGCGTCGCGACCCGCACGTGACCGGATGTGGAGATTCGCTGGAAGGGTGAGTCGCACATGAAGCTCCTGCACATCATCGCCACGCCACGAGCCGCCCGGTCGCGCACGCTGCAGATCTCCAACGCGTTTCTGGAGCGCCTGCACAGCAAGCGCCCGGAGTCCGAGGTGCGCACCCGGGACCTGTTCGCCGAGGACCTGCCTCCGGTCGACGGTCAGAACATGGACTCGAAGTACCGGTTGATGGTGGGCCGGCCCATCGATCCCGACCATGCCGAGTCCTGGGCGCACATCGAGACGCTGATCGAGGAGTTCCTGGCCGCCGACGTGTACCTGATCACCGCGCCGATGTGGAACTTCAGCATTCCGTACGCGCTCAAGTACTACATCGACGCCATCGTGCAGCCCCGCTACCTGTTCGGCTATAACGAGCACGGCGTGCCGGTCGGCCTGGTGCACGGCAAGCGGATGGTGTGCGTCACGAGCCGAGGCGGAGATTACTCGCTGGGCAGTCCGATGCATTCCTTTGACGCCGAGGAGTCATATCTGCGACAGATATTCGGATTCGTGGGCATCGTCGACTTTCACTGCGTGAACGCGCAGCCGATGGACCAATCACCCACCGTGTGCGCCGCCGCGATCGAATCAGCCAAGCAGGCGGCCTGTTCGCTGGCCGATGACCTCGCCGGCGCGTACACACTGGCGTAGCAGCTCAGCTTGCTCCCCGATCCAGGCAGGAATCCTGCCGTTAGATTCGGTGATCAGGGTTTTCACTGTTGAGGAAAAGAGATTGAGGTACAGGCCTACGCGGTGGCGTAGGTCAGAGCCGGGGTCGCCCGGATGAGGGAGGCCAACCTGACCTCGACCGGCACCCGGACGTCGCTGAGGATCTGCGGGGCCTGCCACACGGTGAGATAGGCGTTTCGGGTGGCCTGGCAGGCGTCGTCGCACGAGCTGAGCGCCCGCAAGGCGTAGGCGTAGACGGTGGCCGAGGTCGCGTCGTAGAGCTCCATCAGGGCGGCCAGGTCACCGGCCTGCAGCCGGGTGGCGATGTCGGCGTGCCAGCGTCGCCGCGCTGTGACAGGCATGGGTGTCACGGCCTCGGCGTGCAAAGCGGAAACGGGCGTGGCCTGGGCCGGGTGAGCGCTGACGGCGACTCGTCGGGGGAGCTGGGCAGAGACGGTGTCGCTGTGACGCCGGCGGGCAACGTGAGCGCGCCGGTGTCGATGACGTCGATGGCGAGATCGTGCATCTTGCGGTTGCTGTGCTGGCTGACTCGACGCAGCAGGTCGAAGGCGGCCTCGCTGGTCAGCTTGTGATTGGCCATCAGGATTCCGATAGCGGTGCCGATGCACCGGTTGGTCGTCAACGCGATGCGAAGATTGTCGGCCTGGGCCTGTCGGGCTGCCAGGATCTCGGCCAGGCGCTCACGCTCGATCACGGCCATCGCACGCTCGACGACGAGTTGGGCGAGCACACCGTGGTGGGCGCTGGGGCTCAAGGTGTGAAAGGCCATCGTCAGAACACCCCGGTAGTCGGGGACGCCTTCGATGCTCCTGCCGAGTATCGGCGTGAGCACCGCGTTGTGGCTGACCACCTGCTTGCCCGCCATCGCCTGCCTGAGGAGAGCGGGATCCTCGTGGTGGGCGCCGTTCCACGGCCAGGCGGTCTTGTACGCGTGCTCGGCAGTCATGACGGCGACCGTGGCGGCATCGCACAGCGACGGCACGCACAGCCGGGTGACGCTGGTGAACACAACCGCGGGCTCGGCAGAAGCGACGAGGCCGTCGAGGGCCTGCAGGATCGGCCCCAGGCCCTGCTCTGAGTGGGCGGACGGGCGGTGCGTCAGAAAGGGGGCGGATTGAACGCTCATGCGGGCCTCCGGGTGTGGTTCCTTGAATGCTCTCTCGAAACGACCGCCCGGAGCCGGTTGGAGACTATGCAATGTGGTTCTTGCGCGGTCGGCTCCTTGCCGCGGCCGTCACAGGCTCGTGAGGATGAGCAGACCGAGTCAGCTGAGAGGAAACTCATGTTCTGTCTGCCCGCCGTGCTGCCCTCCGTCGGCCGCCGCGGCCAGGCGCGTTAGATGGGTCTCTCGCAGCCCGAGCGCATGCACAGCGCCGACCCGGCCGCTCCTGCCGCCGAGTTCGCTCTCCGGTTCCTGTCCGCGTTCGAGCGCGACGATCCGGCGGCGATGCGCTGTGAACTCGAGCAGGCCACCCAAGCGTGCGGGCTGGGCACGTGCCTCGATGACGTTCTGCTGCCTGGGATGCGCGCTATCGGAATCTTGTGGCAGAGGGGCCAGTGCGGGATCGAGAAGGAGCGGCTGGCCACTGAATGCGCGCGGGCCTGGCTGCAGAGTCATGAGGTCCTGGCGCCCGCGCCCGATCCAGGCCCACCTGTCGTCCTGGCGTGCGGGCCGACTGACCGGCACAGCCTGGGCTTGGAAGCCCTGGCGATCCTGCTCCGCTACCAGGGGCAGGGCTGTCGCCTGCTCGGGGCTCGGGTGTCCACTCGCACGCTCATGACCGCGGTCCGAGCCAGCCGTCCCGCGGCTGTGGTGATCGTGTCGCACCTGCGGGTCAACCATGACCGCGCTGCTGAGTCACTTCGCTCGGCTGAGGCCTGGGTGCCGGAGCTGTTCTACGCCGGGGAGGCGTTCGCCACCGCCAGACTGCGACGCGACCTCCCCGGGACCTATCTGGGAACCCGGCTGCAAGACGCCTCGTCGCTCATCCTCAGATCTCGGCTCAGGACGGACACGGCAAAGCTCAAGGGGGTCGCTGCCCTGCCCGACCCCGGCACGCCGCCCGAGCACGCTGATAGACGCTGACAGATCCGCGTGCGAAGCTTTGGGGGCCGGCGGGCTTCCACCTCATGCGCCGGTTCCCCTCTCGACGGAAACACCGATGAGCAGCACACCCAGCGGCCACCCGCAGCACGGTCCGGCAGCCATGCCAGGTTTCGACTGATGGTGGCTGCCAGCGGTCGCGAGCAGCCGCGCAACGAGTTTCCCGGCGTGCCGATCGCCGAGGCGGCACGCCAGCTCGGCGTCCCCATGCCGACCCTGCGCTCCTGGGAACTGCGGTACAACATGCCGGAGGTAGTCCGAGGTGTGGGCAAGCACCGCCGGTACTCCGCGGCGGAGTTGCACGGACTCAGGCTGATGCGCGATGAGATCGCCCGGGGCAAACGGGCAAGCCTGGCCGCCCAGTCGGTGCGCGAGTTGCTCCAGCTCACCGGCACTGCCAGCGAGTTCGTCGCCGACGTGCTCGCCGCGTCTGAGCGCTCTGATCCCCTCGCGGTGCGCCAGCACCTCACCCGGGCTCAAGGCGCCCTTGGCCTGGGGCCCTGCCTAGACGACGTGCTGTTGCCGGCGATGCAGCAGATCGGGCTGTGGTGGCAGACCGGACGCTGCGACGTCGAACAGGAGCACCTCGCGACCGAGGCGGCGCGGGCCTGGCTGGAGGCCCTGACCGCCTATGCCCCCGCGCCTGCCCGGC
This sequence comes from Jatrophihabitans sp., assembly GCA_036399055.1. Classification (NCBI taxonomy): domain Bacteria; kingdom Bacillati; phylum Actinomycetota; class Actinomycetes; order Jatrophihabitantales; family Jatrophihabitantaceae; genus Jatrophihabitans; species Jatrophihabitans sp. Next base: position 31,369 of record DASWNX010000021.1, on the reverse strand, counting down.
CGACGACGATCGTCCTGGCGTGCGGGCCGACCGATCTGCACACCATCGGCTTGGAGGCGCTGGCGACGTTGCTTCGCTACCAGCAGTGGACCGTTCGCCTGCTCGGGGCGAAAACCGCTGTGCCCGCCCTTGAGACCGCGATCCACGCGACCCACGCCGGGGCGGCGGTCATCGTCTCGCACCTCAGCTCCGGCCGCGCTCGCGCCATCCAGTCCCTGCACGCCGCCAATGTCCTGGGCGTCAAGGTGTTCTACGCCGGCAACGCGTTCACGTCCCCGCGCAGCCGCCGCAACCTGCCCGGCGTCTACCTGGGCACCCGGCTGCAGGACGCCTGCGAGCTGATCGACCGCGCACTGGGCTGAGCGGCAGGGCCGCGGCGTCGTGGCGACACGGGTCAGGGCGGGCGCGCCTGTTTTCGGAGATCGCGCGACGCGAGTTAGCGTGAGTCATGGACTTGTTGCGCAAGAAGCGGGTTGAGGATCTGCTGTCCCAGGGCGCCGACGAGGGCACGGGCCTGCGAAAACGGCTGGGGGCGGTGGACCTGACCGGCTTGGGAGTCGGCGTGGTGATCGGCACCGGCATCTTCACGCTCACCGGTGTCGAGGCGAAGAACCACGCCGGCCCGGCGGTGGTCATCTCGTTCCTGATCGCGGGCGTCGTGAGCCTGCTGGCCGCGCTCTGCTACGCCGAGCTCGCTTCCGGAGTCCCCACCGCCGGCAGCGCCTACAGCTACGCCTACGTCAGCATCGGCGAACTGGTCGCGTGGATCATCGGCTGGGACATCGTGCTGGAATTCGCCCTCGGCGCCGCGGTGGTCGCCCGGGGGTGGTCGGGGTACCTGCAGAACCTCTTCTCGCTGCCGACTTCGATCTTCGGTGAGGACGCGACGGTCAATGTCGGCGCGATGGCGATCACCGTCGTGCTCGGCGTCATCGCCGCACTGGGCATCAGGGAGTCGGCCAGGGTGACCAACGCGCTGGTGGTGGTCAAGGTGGCGGTCTGCCTGTTCATCATCGTGGCCGGCGCGTTCTTCGTGAAGCTGAGTAACTGGAGCCCGTTCGTGCCGGGGTCCGCCGGCCCGGCAACCTCCCCCAAAGGGGCGGAGCGGACGGTGGCGCAGGCGGTGTTCGGGCTGCCCCCGGAGGCGTTCGGCATCGGGGGGATCCTCACCGCGGCGGCTGTGGTGTTCTTCGCCTACAGCGGTTTCGAGGCAGTCGCCAACATGAGCGAGGAGACCCGCAAGCCGTCCCGGGACCTGCCGCTGGGGCTGTTCGGGACACTCGCCATCGCCACCGCCCTCTACATCGGCGTCTCGGCGGTGGTCACCGGGATGGTGAGCTACGGCGAGCTCAGCGAGGGCTCGCCCCTGGCCTCGGCGTTCGACGCCGTAGGGGCCAGCTGGGCCGGCACCCTCATCTCGATCGCCGCCGTCTGCGGCCTGACCTCGGTCATCCTGGTCTGCATCATCACCATGGGCCGGATCGGCTTCGCGATGGCCCGCGACGGTTTGCTGCCCAAGTCGGTGGCCGCCATCCACCCCAGATTCGGAACCCCGGTGCGCATCACTGCGGTGGTGACGGTCCTGGTGGCCGCCCTCAGCGGCTTCGTCCCGCTGGAAGCCCTCGCCAACCTGGTCAGCATCGGGACCCTGTTCGCGTTCCTCATCGTGTCAGCGGCGATCCCGATCCTGCGCCGGAGCGAAGCCGGGATCAATCGGCCCTTCCGGGTGCCGTGGTCGCCGTTCATCCCCATTCTGTCCGTGCTGGCCTGCCTCTACCTGATGCTGAATCTGACCATCGCCACCTGGCTCAGGTTCGCGGTGTGGCTCGCGCTCGGCCTGGTCATCTACCTGGGTTACGGCTATCGCCATGCCCGGCTGTCGCCGAACACGCGCTCTGCCGATCCGGAGCAGGCGGGCCTGGCAGCCGGCCGAACCCACGAGTGAGCCCGCGCGGCTGACCTCCAGTCGGCGCCGCGATCGCGCGCAAGGTCGTGTCAGGTGCTTGCTTGCGCGATCCGGACGCCCAAGTCGTCCAACTCAGCGAGGATCAGGCTTGCCCCCCACACCTGGTCGCGTTTTCGATCAGTGAGCGCACGCAGCACGCCGGCGTCGCGCAGGCGGTTGATGGCGGCGAAGACGCTGCTTCGCGGAGCGGGGAGGGCTGCGACAGCGTCTTCGGAGGAGAAGATCGGACGCGATGGCAGCAGCGCCAGTAGCTTCGCCGAGTGCCCTAATACGAGTTGCTGGGGCACATACACCCCAGTGGGCGCTGCTCTTTATGGGATGGGACAAGACAGGACGTCCGGCCGGACGCGTCCGAGCTCTGCGTTGGCCTCGTTCGGGGGACACTGTGTCCGCTGGATGTCACATTCTTGAGCCCGGCGGTGCTGTAGAGACATGGACCTGATTCGGCGTGGGGGAGCGGCAGGCGCGGCCGTCATGGCGGCCCGCGGTGCGGCCCCCGAAGCGATCGCCGTAGCGGCGAAGGGGCGGGACGAGAGGACGGAGCGGGTGGCGGTGTCGGGTTCGGCCCGCGGCGCCGTGCGCGCCGACCTGGACGAGGTCTTTCGCCGCGACTACCAGCAGGTCGTCGGCGTGGCCGCCCGGGTGCTGGGCTCGCGTGACCAGGCCGAAGACGTCGCGCAGGAGGTCTTCCTGTCCTTCAACCGCTCCTCGGTGGCGGCCGACCAAGCCTCCGGCTGGCTCGTCGTCGCCGCCGCCCACACCGCGCTGAACCTGCTCCGCTCGGGGCGTCGTCGGACGTCGCGGGAGGAGATCGCCGCCGCGGCGGAGCACGCCGTCGTGTCCGACGTGGCCGAGGCGGTGGTGACGCTGGAGGAGCGCGGCCGGGTGCGTGCGGCGCTGGGCCGGCTGCCCCGCAAGCAGGCCATGGCCCTGGTGCTGCGGCACAGCGGCCTGAGCTACGCCGACCTCGCCGCGGCGCTCGACATGTCCCCCGGCAGCGTCGGCACCACCGTGCGGCGCGCCGAATCCGCTTTGCGCAAGGAGTTGAACCGTCATGGGTCATCTGACTGAAGGCGCGCTGCGCCGGCTGCTCGACGAGCCGGCCGGGGTGAGTGACGCCGACCGCCGGCACGTCGCCGGCTGCCCGCAGTGCCTCGACGCGCTGGCCGCCACCCGCTCCGACGCCACCCTGGTCGGCGCGGCGCTGGCCGGCGAGAGCGCCGGGGACCTCGACATGGCCGCGGCCTGGCGGCGGCTGTCGACTGCCCTGCCCGCCGCCGCGCCCGAGCGGGCTCCCGCGCCGGCCCGGCCCCCTGCGCAGGCCCGTGCCGGACGGTGGCGGGAACTCCTGCGCCGCCCGGTCGTCGCGGCCCTGGCCGTGGCCGTGGTCTTCGCAGGCGCCGGCACGGCCGCGGCCAACGACTGGCTGCAGATCTTCCGCACCGAGCAGATCGCCCCGCTCAACCTCAGCGCCGCCGACCTCATCGCGCTGCCCGACCTGAGCGCGTACGGCACGCTCGCGATGACGAGCGAGCCGGACGTGCACGAGGTCGCCGACGCGGCGGCCGCGGCAGCCGAAAGCGGCCTGGACGTGCCGGAGGTGACCGACCTGCCCCGCGGCGTCAGGGGTGAGCCGGTCTACCAGGTGGGCCGCAAGATGAATGCCACCTTCACCTTCTCGGCCGAGCGCGCCGCCCGTGCCGCTGACGAGGCGGGGACGGCCTTGCCGCCTGTGCCGCCCGGCCTGGACGGCAGCTCGGTGCGGCTGACAGCCGGCCCGGGGGTGGCCCAGACCTGGAAGTCCTCGGCGGGCGCTCCCGCCCTCATCGTGGGCCGCGCCGTCGCGCCCACGGCGACCTCGTCCGGCGTCGCCTTCGAGGTGGTGCGCGACTACCTGCTGTCGCTGCCCGGGCTGCCCGACCGGGTCGCCGAGCAGCTACGCGCGTTCACCGCCGACGGCTCCACCCTCCCGCTGCCGGTGCCCGCTGACGAGGTCACCACCAAGCCGTCCCAGGTGAACGGCGTGCCGGCCACCGTGCTGCAGACCCGCAACCGGGCGCTCGCGGCCGTGGTGTGGGTGGCCGACGGCGCGGTGACCGCGGTGGCCGGCTCGCTGGACACCGACGAGGTCCTGTCGATCGCCCGGGGCCTGAAGTGACGGCCGCCTCTGGCGCCGCGGTCGGCACTGGCACCGCGGTCGGCACTGACCCCGCGGTCGGCACTGACGCCGCGCAGCGCGAGGCGGCGCGGCTGGTCGCCGACCTGCCGCAGGCGCCGGCCGTCTGGTGCTCGGGCCTGCGCAAGCGCTACGGCAAGCGCCAGGCCGTCGAGGACGTGTCGCTGGAGGTCGGCCGCGGCGATGTGGTCGGGCTGCTCGGCCCGAACGGGGCGGGCAAGACCTCGGTGATCAAGATGCTGCTGGGCCTGGTCCGCCCCGACGCCGGAGAGGTGATGCTGCTCGGGCGGCCCGCCGCCGACCCGGCCGCCCGCGCCCGTGTCGGTTACCTGCCCGAGCTCTTCCGGTACCAGCCGTGGCTGAGCGCGGCCGAGGTGATGGCCCTGCACGTCCGGCTGTCCGGGATCGAGGTGAGCGCGCGCGAGCAGCGCGAGTGCCTGGCGCTGGTGGGCCTGGCCGAGCGCGCCGGCGACCGGGTGGGCGGCTTCTCCAAGGGGATGCAGCAGCGCCTCGGGCTGGCGGTCGCCCTGGTGGCCGGGCCTGAGCTGGTCGTGCTGGACGAGCCGACCAGCGCCCTGGACCCGCTGGGCCGCGTCGACGTGCGTGACATCGTGCTGGAGCTGAAGTCCCGGGGCGTGGCGGTGCTGCTGAACTCGCACCTGATCGGCGAGGTCGAGCGGGTGTGTGACCGGGTGGTCATCCTCGACCGGGGACGGGTCGCGGCGTCGGGCACCCTCGCCGAGCTGCTGGGCCAGCGCGAGCTCCGGCTGCACCTGACCGGCGTCTCCGCCGCGGCGCGGGAGCGGCTGGCCGCGGCCGGAAAACTCGAGCGGGCCGGCGACTGGTTCACCGTGGCGCTGCCGGCCGACGATGACACGGCGGCCGTGCCTGACCTGGTGCGGGACCTGGCCGTCCTGGGAGCGCGGGTGCACGCGGTCGAGCCGGCGCGGATCACCTTGGAGGAGCGCCTGCTCGGCATCCTGCGGGCCGGCGCCGACGCGCGGTCAGAAGTGGACGCCCGATCGGAGGGGAAGCGATGACGACCGTGCTGACCATCGCCGCGCTCACCCTGCGCGAGGCGGCCCGCCGGCGGGTGTTGTTCGCCCTGGCGGCGCTCACCGTCGTGCTGCTGGCGCTGAGCGGCTGGGGGTTCTCGCGCCTGGCGGCGGAGTCCGGCGGCAGCGCGCTCACCAGCGGTGAGGCCCGGCTGACGGCCTCCATCGTGCTCAACCTGGTGATGTTCGGCTACAGCCTCATCGCGGCGCTGGGCACCGCCTTCCTCGCGGGGCCGACGCTGTCGGGTGAGACGGAGTCGGGCATCGCGCTGGCCGTGCTGGCCCGCCCGATCCGACGGTCGACGTTCCTGCTGGGCAAGTGGCTGGGCCTGGTGGCCTTCGGCAGCGGCTTCGTCGTGCTCGCGGGCCTGGCCCAGTGCCTGGTGGTCCGGGCGACGGTGGACTACTGGCCGCCGCAGCCGGTGGCCGCTCTGGCGCTGCTGGCCGCGCAGACCACCGTGCTGCTCACCCTGGCCGTGCTGCTCTCAACAGCCATCTCGCCGATGGCCTCGGGGGTGGTCGCGGTCGGGCTGTTCTGCACGACCTGGGTGGCCGGGGTGGTGGGCGGCGTGGGCGCGTCGCTGGGCAACGAGGCCGTCGCCCGCGTCGGCACCGTGTCGCGGATGCTGCTGCCCACCGACGGCCTGTGGCGCGGGGCGATGAACGCCTTTCAGGACCCGTCCGCGCTGGCCGTGTTCGGCGGCTCGGACGGCCAAGCCTTTCCATTTCTGAGCGCGGCGCCGTTGACGCTCGGCTACCTTGCGTGGGCCGCGGTGTGGGTGGCGATGGTGTGGGGTTTGGCGGCGACGTCCTTCACGCGCAAGGACCTGTGACTGCCCATCGATCACGGCGAGCCTCCAAAACTGGGCTCAGGGTGCCCATAATGACTCCCAATGTGGCGGCGATGCTCGCCCGCGAGCCCCCACCTAGGCGAGGTGCAAGGATGCAGATAGCCATCGATGGCTGATCGGGTGGATCAGCCGTGTCGCCGCGCCGAAACGTCAGACCCGTGCGCAAGACTCCATCTTGTGAGTGGACGGAACGTCTCAACGACCAGTGAGACCGCGTGGTGAGGACAAGATGACGTCCGTTGCCGGGCCTAAAGCGATCTCTCTATTTAGCGGGGCGGGTGGCCTCGACATTGGCCTAGAGCGGGCTGGATGGGACGTCGTCATCGCCACGGACCTGGCGCCGGACAGCATGGAGACCCTACGTGAGAGTCGTGCTCGTGAGATCCCTGTCCTTGGGCGTACGGCGAATCACCTCCAGAACACGCACTTGATCAATGCGGATGTCTCGACACTCTCGGCCTCTGACCTACGTCCCGCGCGGAGCGGCGGGAAGTGGCGCCCCGACCTTCTAGCTGGAGGCCCGCCGTGTCAGCCATGGTCATCGGCGGGGCATCAAAAGGGCCTGAACGACCCGCGTGGGCAACTTATTGCGCACATGTTGCGGTTGGTAGACGAAGTGCGCCCCCGCTTCGTCCTCTTAGAGAACGTCCGAGGGCTTGTCACGGCTGTCGGTCCCAGCGGTGCTCCGGGCGAGGTCCTGCGCAGCATCCAGCAGGATCTGGCCGACATCGGCTACGCGAGCCGCGTTGCCACCCTTAATGCAGCAGACTACGGCGCGGCGCAGCGTCGAGTCCGTCTGTTTATCGTCGCGACGAGTGACTACGAACTGCCACTGTTCCCGCAGCCTACGCACGACAAGGCCGCGCGCGACGGACGCAAGCCGTGGGTGACACTGGGTGAGGCGCTCTCGTCCTTGCCGCCCGCAGATCCTTCCGAGGTCGTCTATCCCTCAGGTGCGCGAGCAGATCAACTCCGAGCATTGACGCCGGGCACTGGGATCAAGACTGCCGGCAAGGTCATGAACAACCGTCCCAGCGGGCATTGGGGTTACCGGCAGGACAGCTTCCTTGCGGACTTGTCACTTCCGGCGCGGACGATCCGGGCAGCAAGCACCCCTGACTGGGTCCGGTTGCCGGGGGAGGAGATGCGTCGCCTGGGGTGGCGCGAATGCGCCGCAATTCAGGGATTTCCGAGTGAGTGGTCCTTCCAGGGCACTGCCGCCTCGCTGTTCAAGCAGATCGGTAACGCCGTTCAGGTCGATGTAGCCGAAGTAGTGGGCGGAATGGTGTTGTCGGCGCTACGGCGCGGCCCTGCTTTGGAGCGGCCCACTACACCACCGTGGCCACCCGAGTTATTGAAGCGGGTGCGGTATACGGAGGCCGAACACCGTGTCAACGGGTCGCTTAGAGTCCGCCTTATACCAAAGACGACCGACACGCGGGGATCTGCGACCGCCTGATCGCCGGCCGGGTGGTGCGACACTCACCGCATGGCACGAGCATCGGCAGCACCTCCCTTCTGGAGTGACCAGGAACTTAAGAAAGCTCGGGACGTCGGGGAGCAGTTGTTCACGACTCAGCGCCGCGAGGAAGGTCCACTCGCATTCCAGCGCGTCTATACCGCTCTTCGTCCGCGTGTGGAATACGTCTTCGACGCCTCGGACAACATGCGCAACCTGACGGGCGCAGTCTTCACCCAAGATCCCGACGCGTGGCAGGCCGCGAGGTATATTTGCGGGCCGCCTATCAGCCAAGAGGACCTGTGGACACTAGTGGGAGGTCCGAAGTTCAAGCGCGTACCGCCGGACTTGGCGGAAGAGACGGCGGAGGCTATCCGCATTGTCATCGACCCTGTCCGCTTCCCGTGGTTGACTGAGAATCGCGACCCCGCGCCATCCGAGCGCGAAGCTGCCGTCCTCGCGACTTCGGTGCTATGGGCGGCCCAGCAGTTGGGCACGCAGCGACGCGGTGAGGCATCACTTCGTCAAGAGGCGTTGACTGCTCAGACGCTCGCTGACGCGGGCATGTCATTCGACGGAACGCGCGGTCCGATCCGTTTCATTGACGATCTAGCACCCGGTACCTACACGCGGGAGCGGCGGGTGGCTGCAGCGAAGTGCGACGTCCCCTCCCGCCTCCACGACAAGCGGCTGTTCGCAGTCGAATGCAAGGTGTCCAACGGGCCGAAGAACGGCTGGAAGCGTGTCAACCGTGAAGTTGGCGGCAAGGCCGAGGGCTGGCGAAGTCATTTTGGCCAGGACACCTTGACCGGCGTCGTCCTTGCAGGGGTGTTTGATCTTGCATGCCTGCGAACGGCGCAGGACCGAGGTGTCTCGATCTTCTGGGAACACGATCTCTCGCCGTTGGGCGAGTTCGTGACAGCCACGCGCCCCTGACAGCCAGAGTGTGGACCTGTGACTGCGGGCTACCCGCCCAACCAGGCTAAGCGGCAGCCTGCTCCCAGCCGTAGCTCTTGCCGTTGCTCTAAACCAACAATCATGAAAAGTTGACAACACGAGGGAATGTGCCCGGGCACGATATCAGTGAAAAGTACAATCCTGGCGCATTGCGAGTCGCTCTTGACCCAGGACGGACATGGCGTCCATTCCGTTATATCGGTCGCTGAAATCAGTCCCACGGCAGTGGCGTATTGATCGTTCGAGTTCAGCCCCAGAACCTCTTGTCGGTCGGCTTATAACAATGCCAAGCCGTCATCTCGTAATATTGACCGTTCCCGGTGCTCTTGGCGGCAAAGTTGGACGTGCACTGAGCGGGGCTCGTTCCGCCGTCTCGGTTAGGTCCCGTGGATCCGAGCACCACCCGCAAAAGGGGAGGTGTCTGCTTGTCGATTTGCCAGGCTCTGTACCGCCCCCACTTGAAAGGTCACCGTGCCGAGCCCGTAGATCTCCAGGCTCTCGACCAGGTGCCGGGGTAGCTCCGGGGTGTTTGATGTGTAGAGGACATGCATACCGTTGGCGTAGTCCGGCCCCCAGCTCTGGAGTTTGACACCGGCAGCCTTGAACTCGGGCGACAGCGCCCAAATTAAATCACTCAGGTGCTTGATCTCGGTCGCGCTCAAGGCGGCGGCCTCGAACTCGATCGACACCCCAGCAGGGGCGAGAACTCGGTATTTGGAAAGGTCGAAGGCATCAGTCGTCACTGACTTGCGGTAGATCTGTAAGCGGGCGTTGCGCACGTCTACGACGCTGACGGTGTACGCCGGATCGGTTGCCCCGACTTTGTCTGCCGCGGTGGCTACCCGCCCGATCACCTCTTGGAGAGCCCAGTCGATGTCCGCGCCCGGTACGGCGGCGTTGTCGTCCACGGTTGCCTTCTTGTCAGCGTCGTGGGTCGGCGCCGGCTGACCCGGACCGCGCACTGGCCCGGCAGCGCTAGCCTCGGTAATGAGCAACAGGCCCACTGAGATTCCTATGCCTAGCAAAATGCGCTTTTTCATGTGTCCCCGATTCCGGCCGGTTTACCGCATATGAAAGAGGGTATTTGATAGCCGGCTTAGGGGTCAACGGCTGCTTTTAAGTGAGGTTTTCACGATTCCGATCCACGAAATCTGAGTTGTATTAAGAAGTCCGACGGGGCGCGGCCCGTGACGCCTTCCCGTTCCTGAGCGGGTGCCGCTGACGCGGAGCAACCTCGCCTGAGCCGCGTGGGTGACATTGATTTGGGAGCTGGCGGCGCTGTCCTTCACGCTTAAGGACCAGTGATCTAGGCATAGCGCGCAGTGTCCTGCCGCTGAATGCACGCTCGGGTCAGACCCAGCCACATCCGGCGTCCGACCGATAGGGTTCTCGGGCATATGCGCCCGCAGAGGGGGCCACGTAGGGGAGCCAGATGAGCGCTGTCGAAGACATCCCCACTCCTCAGGTCGTCATCGATCAGGACGTGCTCGAGCGCAACATCACCCGTATGGCGGCCCACGTGCGAGAGACGAGCCTGCGGTTGCGCCCGCATGCCAAGACGCACAAGGTGCTCCAGATCGCCGACCGGCAACTGGCAGCCGGCGCTGCCGGTCTCACGGTGGCCACGATCGGTGAGGCAGAGGTGTTCGCCGACCACGGGGTGGACGACCTGTTCATCGCCTACCCGCTGTGGCTCACGCGGCCGCAGGCAGAGCGGCTGCGCCGGCTCAGCGCCAAGGCGCGAGTTTCCGTGGGACTCGACTCGGTGGAAGGCGCGCAGACCATGGGCGCTGCCTTGAACGGCGCCGCCGGTGAGATCGCCGTGCTCGTGGAGGTTGACAGCGGACACCACCGCAGCGGTGTTTCCCCAGGTTTGGCAGTGGAGGTGGCCCAGGCCGCGCACCGGGCGGGGCTGCTGGTTGAAGGGGTCTTCACCTTCCCGGGTCACAGTTACGCGCCGGGGATGCCTCAGCAGGCGGTCGAGCAAGAGCAGGCAGCGCTCGCTGAGGCTGCCGAGCTTTTGACGGCCGCTGGCCACAACGTGAGCCGGCGCAGCGGCGGCTCGACCCCGACAGCGACACTGACCGGCTCTTCGGTGGCGACCGAGGTTCGCCCGGGCGTCTACGTGTTCTGCGACGCGCAACAACTGGAGCTGGGGCGATGCACGTGGGATGACATCGCCCTGACGGTCGCCGCCACGGTCGTCAGCCGCACCGACACCGGCCGCGGATCTCCCCGGCGCCTGGTCCTCGACTCCGGGAGCAAGGTGCTCGGCACTGATCGATCGGCCTGGGCGACCGGCCACGGCCGCCTGATCGACCACCCTGACGCCCGGATCACCGCGCTGTCGGAGCACCACGCCACCGTTGTCTGGCCTGAGGGGAGCCCGCTGCCGGCGCTCGGAGAGCGGCTTCGGGTGGTCCCCAACCATGTGTGCGTGACGATGAACCTCGTCGACGACGTCGCCGTCGTCAGCGGGGGACAGCTCGTCGACCGGTGGGCCGTGGCGGCTCGCGGCAAGAACAGTTAGCGACCCACGTGGCCTGCGTTCTTTCTCGTGAGCTGGTCAGTCAGGTCGGCTGGGGTGGGGACGCCAAAGACGGGAAGGCTCATTGAGGCGCCCAGTTCAGCTGAGTGAACGAGACGCGCGGGGCGGTCGGCTCGCCGGTGACGTTGCGGGCGACGAGGTCGGCGAGCGTGTTTGTGCCGGCGATGGCGCGCATTCCCTCTGGCGAGAACGTGTCCTCGGTGTACACGCCGGGCGCGAGTAACGGGTTGGTCAGCGCCTGGGAGAACGCGTCTACCGCGACCATGGTGCCCATCAGGGTGGGGAGTGCGGCGTTGCTGCGGACGTCCTCGGCGAACAGGCCGGTGTAGAGCTCGACGTCGTCGGCGGTGTGATAGGCGCCGGCGAGCGCGCCGACGATGTCGGGTCGGGTGCTGAACTCGCCGAACGTGGTGTAGCGAGGGTACCCGCAGGCGGCCCGGTAGTCGTTGAAGGCGGCGAGCTGCGCGGACCTGCCGATGTTGATTGTCTTCTCCTCGACGGGGAGGAGGAAGTCCGCGGTGTTCAGCAAGCCGATCTCGCCGGCGGGCTGCCGGGATGCCTCGTCGAACAGGGCTGCCACGCCATGGTCGGGAACGATCTCAGAGTGCCAGCGGACGTCGGCTGTAGGGCGGCGGACGCCGCCGACGGTGATCTCCGGCGGCACGAGTGAGTGCCAGCGGTAGAGGAGGTCGAACTCGATGCTCATCCAGTTCTGCCGGTACCACTTCTCCCGCACGCCGATGCCGGGCCGGACGAACAGCTTGAACCAGAAAGGGGTGATGTGGTTGATGTAGTCCTGCACGACGATCTTCAACAGCAGCACGATGAGCACGTTGCGGACGGTCTGGAAGATGCGCTCGTCGTCCCAGGCGGGATGGGTGGCGGCGAGCTGCCGGGCGAGCCGGTTGTGCTCACGCAGCCAGACGGTGCTCATCATCACGAATCCGTAGTGGATGTTCCCGCGGGCTATACCGAGTGCGAATAACGACTGCCGTTGGACCGGGTCGAGATCGCTGGTGGACACGGCCTTGCGGTCGCTGCCGGGAAACGTGATCGGTAGTCCGGCGAATTCCGGCTTCGGGCGGCCGTCTTGGCCCATGTAGTAAGGGGGGAACTCCTGCTCGCGGATCAGCTGGCTCTTGAGTTCGCCGCCGCGGCGGGTGCGGAGCAGGTCGGTGACATCCTGGTGCTGCCCGTACAGCTGCGATAGGTCGATGTCGTGGGTGCTCGTGTTCCTCAGCGGGTTCTGCGGGTCGGTGCGCAGGAATCCGTCGACGAACCACTGCGCGAAGTGCGGAAACAGCAGTGTGGACTTCGGTGACAGTGTGTGCCCGCTCGGGCGAGCACGGAACAGCTCGACGACGTCGGCGGTCGCCGGCAACCGGGTCTGCAGTGCGGGGTCCGGCGGCAGATGCCGTTCGCTGTAGGTCCGGTCGGTCAGTGAGTCCCAGCTGGTGTAGGGCGCCATCGTGCTCAACGCCTCAGGCCGGGTCTTCATCTTGTAGACCATCTGGTCGATGATCAGCGAGTTCATCAGTGCGTTCAGCCCGGGCGTCTGGCGGACGAACCGCCACAGCTCAGGGAAATGCGTTATGGCGTACAGCTGGCTGCCGTTGCGCCAGCCGTCCGATCCCATCAGAAAACGCTCGGCGTCGGCGACCAAATCGGTGGTCATGGTTCGCGGCTATCACGTCTGCTTAGTGTCGCCGGAGTGAAGAACGACGGTTGTCATCGCAGGGTCCATTCGTCGTACGCGATCCAACGAATCTAGCAGCGAACGCGGTTGCTGGGAATGCTGCTACTGCGCGCAAGTCGGGGTGCCACTTCAGTTTGACCGCTCCCTCACGCGCCGGGACAACCCGGTCAACTTCACGTGGGCTGACCCCGGAGATTCAATGCCGGAGACTGACGATCGATTGTCTATTCAACGCGTCGGCGGGCAACGAGTGATCAAGTTGGGCGACGTATTCAATGGGGGTGGCCTACTTGCTTCGGGCGCCGCTGCTCACGTGGTGTCAATGCAGTCGGCGATGGCTGGGTCGTGCCTCTATGGTGGAGCGATGGCGTCGGTCAAGCAGGTCCAGGTCACCTTCGATTGCGCAGAACCGGAGCGCGTCGCTCGTTTCTGGTGTGAGGTGTTGGGCTACGTCGTGCCGCCGCCACCGCCGGGGTTTGCCACGTGGGACGATTTCAATCGCGCGCTGCCGCCTGAGCATCAGGGTTCGGCGTTCGCCTGCGTCGATCCCTCAGGTTCGGGCCCGCGACTGTTCTTCCAGCGGGTTCCCGAAGGCAAGGTCGTCAAGAATCGGCTGCATCTGGACGTGCGGGTCGGCACCGGGCTAGTCGGTGAAGAGCGCGTGGCCGCGCTTGAGGCCGAGTGCGCGCGACTGGTCCCGCTCGGCGCGGTGCGCGTGCGACTGCTGCTTGCCGACGGTCACAACGAGTCGTGCCTGGTGATGCAGGACGTCGAGGGCAACGAGTTCTGCCTCGACTGACCGGCCGCGACGCTGCGTCCGTCCGCTCCTACCGCGATCTGCGGCAGTACTTGGTCGCCGGGAGATGGTCAGTCACTGCGTCAGCCGGACGTCTTGTCAGCGCTACGCCGGAAGGCCCTGGTCGTTGGTGATCAGCGACTGGGTGTTGAACTTCACCTGCCAGATCGTCACCCCGCCGTCGGCGAGCTGGATGATCACCGCGCCGTCCTGCCAGACGCCGTTCTCGGCCTGATGTGGGCCGACCGGGTCGCCCTGGTTCATGTGCACGTTGTGCACACCCAAGCCGGTCGTGAAGGGTTCGCCCAAGATGTAGATGCGGGCGGCCTGCGCAAGCCGCTGTTCGAGCACATCGAGGGCGTTGTCGCCGTCACTGGACACCCACGCAAAGGACCGCCACCGCAGCGGAAGCCGCCACCGTCGCCCCCACCGCCAACGCAGCCCGACCCGCGAACGCTGCCCGAACCGCGGTGGCCAGCGGCGAACGAGCGCCAGCAGCTTGTCCACCGCGGTAGGCGCCCACGGTTCGGGGTTGAGCGGAGGCTTCCGGCGCGCGACCAGCCACCGGCGCAGCCAGATGACCAGCCAACCGTCCTGCAGGATCGGGCTGCGGACGTAGTCCAGGGCGCCGGAGGTCGGGTTCGCCGCCAGGGCGGTGAAACCCTCGCCCAGCGCCGCCAGGATAGGAATGCTCGCCGTGGTCAGGTCGGTGACCAAGCGGTAGCTGACGCCGATGCCGGCGGGGGTGTCGACATCGAGGGCCGCCTCATACTGGCCGGCGGGGGTGTTGATGCGCAGCTTGCCGTGATACCAGTGTCCGAACGAGCTCGGGTCCTCGCGGGTGAATGAGGCGAATGTGCCGACGGCAACGCCGTAGCCGTGGTCGAGTGGCATGACAACCCTCCGGGTCGCGCTTACCGACAAGGAGGGCCGAACCGGGTTGGCGATACCTCGCGGTTGCCGCTCGGCTGGCCGCGTGGGAGGCCGGGTGAGCGATCGACTGTCTCGGCTGAGTGGCCCGCGGGATGCTGTCGCGGTGGAGAGCGGGGTCAGCAGGCGCCTGGTCAGCCGGGGATGGTGGCCCAGCGGGTCACAGTCACCGTCGCGGAGTTCGAGTAGCTGCGGACCGTCATGGTGATCCGGACCCGTCCTGGGTGCACGGCAGCGCCTGCGAAGGCGAAGATCGGGTCGGTTCCCACCGTGGAGCCTGAAGGGTCCGCGCACGAGGTCAAGCCCGATCCAGGATGGCCACCCCACTCATAGAGGATGTGGCCGTCCTGCTCCACGGTGGTGCTCTCACCGTAGGTGTCGGTGCCCGGCGTGCAACCGGACAGCAGCCCGGTCACCTGGATGGCGGGCACCAGGTTCTCTTGCGCGATTCCGGCGTCGAAGATGAAGATCGGACTGGTCACCGGGTTGATCTTGAGCTTCAGGCGTTCTGCTCGAGGTGCGGCTCCCGCAGGGGCCGCGACGACTACCGATGTCGCAGCCAGGGCGGCTGCTGCTCCAAGGGCGAGGAATCTGCGCATGCTTGCGATGCTGCCATCTCGCCCTCCGCTTGTACCTCGAATGGCCTAAACCAGCGACCGCACCCGCTGTCCTCGGCCGTGGGCATTCGGAGGTCGAGACGCAGCATCGGGTCGGCTCTGCACCACCCGCCCCGCCCTGCACGAGGTGGACGCTCGCGGCGATGGTTGAGTAGCGCCCGCGATTCCGCCGACTCCTACAAGGACGACTTTCACAAGTAGGTGTAAGCAGACCCGCCGACAGTTCCGGAGTAGTGGACAGGCGCTTTCAACTCGTTGACCGTCCCGCATTCGGTGCAGGCCACCTCTAAAAGAGAGGCCTCGCGAGCGACCTGGATGTGGTAGTCCCCGCCGCCAAGGAAGATCTTGAAGAATTCATTGTCATGATGATTCTTGCCTGATTCGTATATGTCGAAGAAGTTCAGATATCTCCGGCATTGCGTGCAGCGCCACTCTGCGCCGGAGACCAGGTAGTCCGTCGGTGAGCCCGACACGTCCAGCTCGGCGTTCATCCGCGCCGCTTCCGTCGGCGACACAGCGACGATGTTAGAAAGCCGGCCTCTGTGAAGCCGAAAGGCGGGCTCGCTCACCTTGAAGAGGATGTTCTGCGCCGGCCGCTGGGCCGCGTGCTGATCTATTAACTGAAGGACGGCTTCGGGTCGCAATTGCGGCGCGCTCAGGTCAACGCTTATTGCCATCTCCATCCCCCTCGCGTACAAACGAATGAGACCGTCACGTCGATACTTGAAAGCAAATGGTGGCATCACCATAAGGTGACTCACAAGGGATGGCAGCCATGGCGGATGGGACACAGAAGCGCGTACCGCTGACGCCTGAGGATGGCGTGAGAATGCGTCGGCTTTCGGAGGAGATCAGCGTGCGGGTTCATGAGATGGCCCTGATCTTCGCACGGACCGTCGACCTCACGTTGGGCCCTGAGGTGGCTCTGAAGTTCGCGCCGCGGCAGGCCGCGCAGGCGCACCTTCCTCCCGGCCCGCCGGTGGACGTCGACATCGAGATCTTCGACTTACCCGACGGGACGCACTGTTGCTACGACTACATCAATCAGGTCTGCGTCTGCCCCTGCTGATCATGGGTTCGCGAGGTTGATGCGGATGTGCGCACTTTCATGCCGAGGTGCGCTCGCCTATCCCGACGCTCCTCACGTCGGTTAGGCCGTATCGGGCGCAAGTCCGTGGAACCTGTCTAGGGCCGCCGTTGGCGTCGATGTCCCGCGGCTGTCCTCGACAGCGGTGATGATTAGGCGATGACGACCTATTCCGGCACCAAGGAGTTCGAAGGCGCGAGTTTCGTCAAGGCGAGCTTCAAGGGCGCCACCCTGAGATTCTCTGATGTCAGCGGTGTGACGATGCGCGGCGTCGATGTGGACGGACTCGACATCGACAGCCATGACCTGTTCTTCGGCAGCCTCTTCGTCAATGGGGTCGACGTGGCGCCGCTGGTGGATGCCGAGCTCAACCGGCAGTTTCCGGGCCGCGAGCTGCAGAAGGCGCAGACGCCCGCGGGCCTGCGCGAGGGTTGGGTCGCGGTGCAGTCGGCGTGGCAGACGACGGTGGCGGGCACGCCGCCGGACCTGGTGGACGCCCACGTCGAGGACGAGTGGTCCTTGGCCCAGACCCTGCGGCACCTCATCCTGGCGACCGACGCCTGGCTCCGCGGCGGGATCCTGCGGATGCGGCAGCCGTTCTCCGAGATCGGTCAGATCTTCACCGGCGCTGACGAGATGGGCTTTGACATGTCGATCTTCCGCGCCGACCCGCCGGCCTACGAGGAGGTCCTCGCGGTGCGGGCCGAGCGACAGCAGTTGGTGACCGACTTCCTCGCCACGGCCACGGCGGAATTGCTCGCCGAGGAACGCGAGAACCCGTGGGGCGGCGGCGACTGGCGTCCCAGCGTCGGTGACTGCATTCGCGTGATCCTGGAGGAGGAATGGGCGCACCTGCGCTACATCCGACGGGATCTCGCTCGTATGCGTTGAGCCACAATGAGCCAGCCAGGACGAGCGCCCGCTCATGCCGCGATCGGGCAGGACTCGATGTGTTCAGCCTTGACTAGGCGAACTGTCTAAGTGACGGTCATGCCGAGATACTCGCTCTGCATGTCGTGGTCGGTAGGCCTCGAAGTGGGCGAAGACTCCGACCACCGCTTGCTCGGGTTGATGGCTGCGTCAGTGTCGGACCATCGCCTCGTATGGGCAGGTAAAGCATCTGACCTGCTTGCGCCGCTGCGGCCCGCGGACTGTATCGTCCTAATTCGGGCGTATCAATACATAACAAAAGGGGCTTGGTCGATGACAAAAGTTAGCACTGGCAGCCGTCGGATTGCCGCGCTGAGCGGTCTGGTCGGAGCGTTGTGCGCGGCGACCATGGCGGTCTTGCCGGGCGAAGCGATGGCAGCCTCATTATCGTGTAGTGGCGGCCACCTGTATAAGGACGGCGCTTACGTTGGCACCCCCACTCAGAGCAATCCATACCAGGTGTCGGAAGGTCATACCGTGTGGTGCAGCGGCAGCCGGCTTGTCGGCAGAGTTGTCCTACCTGAATCGACTGATTAGACCGTTCGAGCACGCGGGTCCGGCTGGCCCGCAACACTGCGGCCATCGCCCGGTACGGACAGGGCGAGCCGTAGTGGAACTTCAGTTCAATCGGTGCCGGGCTGGGGCTGGTCGACTCAAATGCTGAACCTGCGGCAGCAGTGGAACGCCATGCCCACGACCACAAAGATTGCACTGGTCGGGGCGTTCATTGGCCTGGTTGGGTAGTGCTGACAAGGTGTGAGACGGTCGCGCACCTGCGACCGCTTCGACAGCGGGGTCCCGCCCGCTAGGCAGTTGACGTGAACCGGGTCAGCCGGGAACGGTGGCCCAGCGGGTCACGGAGAATTTGACGGAGGTGGAGTAACTCTGCACGGTCATGGTGATCCGGACCCGTCCCGGGTGTACCGGGGGTGCCGCTGCGGGCATAGATCGGGTCGGTTCCGACCGTGGATCCCGCGGGTTCGAGCACGAGACCAGGCCCGATCCGGCATGGTCGCCCGACTCGCTCAGGATGTGGCCGTCCTGCTCCACCGTGGTGCTCTCGCCGTAGTTGTCGGTACCCGGCGTGCAGCCGGTCAACCGGCCGGTCACCTGGATGGCCGGCACATCATCGCCGTCCCCGTCGTCCTGCTCAGGTAGCGGCTGCACATGACCCCGTTCACCCCGCGCTGGGCTGAGGCTTCTCCCACCGGCGAGGGCTTACACTCAACAGGCTGTGCGCCGCGCAGGCAGGCGTAACTTATCGCAGGTGGTGTGGCTGTGGACGGCATCAGAGGCTCGGTGGCCGGCGAGGGTGGGGTGCCGATCGGCACGCTCACCTCAGGATCGGGACCACCGCTGGTGCTCGTGCATGGCGGCTTCGGGCAGATCGAGCGGTGGGCGCCGCTGTGGGAAGCGTTGACCGACTCCTTCCAGGTGACCGCGATGGACCGGCGCGGTCGAGGCACGAGCGGCGACCACCACGAGTACCGGATCGAGCAGGAGTACGCCGACATCGCCGCGGTCATCGTCGCCGTGGCAGCCGCGGCGTCGACGCCCGTCCATGTGTTCGCCCACAGCTACGGTGCTACCTGCGCGCTCGGCGTTCGAGGTCTCGGCGCGTTGATCGGCCGGATGCTGCTTTACGAGCCGCCCGGTCCTCCGACGGTCCCCGAGGAGTGGGTGAGGCGGGCAACGGCGCTGATCAACAACGGACAGCCCGGCCCCGCAATGGTGAGCTTCCTGAGCGAGGTGATCGGTCTGAGACCAGAGGAGATCGACGCGCTGCGTCGGGCCCCGATGGGATACGACGTCCTAGCGGTCGTGTCAGCCACCCTGCCGCGCGAGGCCCATGCCCTTAGCCGCGTTGACCCCGCCGCCCTGGCCCGGGACCTGGATTGCCCCATAACCCTGTTGCTCGGGGACCACAGCCCAGCCTGGGCCGGCGCTGTCACCGCGGCCATTACCGATGCCGCGCCATCGGCCGAGGTCCTAGCACTTCCCGGGTGCGGTCACGACGCCATCGATATGGCACCCGATTTGATCGTGTCTCAGCTGAGACCCCAGCCCTTGAGCGCGTGATCCCTTAGACGGACCGTCTACTCTCTTGGATGGTTATCCACAAATCCGTCTCTAAGCGCAAGGCTGCGCAATCGGTCGTTTAAGCTGCCCCGGTTGATCTTGGAACCGACCGGGGGTGAGGGTGGCGACCGCGCAGTCGATCGTCGAGGGTGAAGTTCGCGAGCTGGTGCGCCGCCGGCAGCTCGATCCGGTGCTGGAGCCGGAGGCGACCCGGCGGCTGGTGGACGAGGTGCTCACTGATTACCTCGACCGGGCCGCGATGTCAGCGCTGCCGCCGCTCGGTGATGCCGAGACCGCTGCCCGCACCGTGTTCGACCAGGTGGCCGGCTTCGGGCCGTTGCAGCAGTACTTCGACGACCCGGCGGTCGAGGAGATCTGGATCAACGAGCCCGGCCGGGTGTTCATCGCCCGGCACGGCCGCTCCCAGCTGACCACGGTCATCCTCACCAGCGACGAGGTCGCCGACCTGGTCGAGCGGATGCTGCGCCTGTCCGGTCGCCGCCTCGATCTCAGCGCGCCCTTCGTCGACGCGCAACTGCCCGACGGCTCCCGGTTGCACGTCGTCATCCCGTCCATCACCCGTCTGCATATGGCGGTCAACATCCGCAAGTTCGTGATCGGCGTCGCCGGCCTGGACGAGCTGGTCCGGCTGGGGTCGCTGCCCGAGCAGGCGGCCCGCTTCCTGGAGGCCTCGGTCGCCGCCGGGCTGAACGTGCTGGTGTCGGGCAGCACCCAGGCCGGCAAGACCACCATGCTCAACGCGCTGTGCGCGGCGATCCCGGCCACCGAGCGGGTGATCACTGCCGAGGAAGTGTTCGAGTTGCAGGTGCCGCTGCCCGACGTGGTGTCGATGCAGACCCGGCAGCCCAACCTGGAGGGAACCGGTGAGATCACCCTGCGCCGGCTGGTCAAAGAGGCGCTGCGGATGCGTCCCAACCGGATCATCGTCGGCGAGGTCCGGCAGGAGGAGTGCCTGGACCTGTTGATCGCGCTGAACTCCGGACTGCCAGGCATGTGCACGCTGCACGCCAACTCCGCCCGGGAGGCGCTGGTGAAGATGTGCACCCTGCCGCTGCTGGCCGGTGAGAACGTCAGCGCCGCGTTCGTCGTTCCGACGGTTGCCGCCTCGGTCGACCTGGTGGTGCACCTGGGCGCAGACCACCGGGGTCAGCGCCGGGTCCGCGAGATCGTCGCGGTCACCGGACGGGCCGAGGGCGAGGTGATCGAGACGTCGGAGATCTTCGGTCACCGGCAGGGCCGACTGCGTCGCGGCGACGGCTACCCGCCGCATCAAGAGCGCTACGAGCAGGCCGGTCACGACCTGGCCGAGCTGCTCGGGCAGGACGAGCGCTCAGACCGTGGCGCTCCGGCCATGGCCGCCGGCGCCGCACGGGCGAGAGCCTGAGATGGGCGCATTCATCGGCCTGCTCGCGGGCGTCGGCTTGCTGCTGATCTGGCGCAGCGGTCCTCGAGCGCCGCGGCGCGACCCGGCTCGTCTGGGCTGGTCGACGCGCCGGGACGAGCTGATCCGGCAGGCCGGCGTCGAGTCGGTCAGCTCGGCGCAGCTGCTCAGCCTGCAGGTGATCTCGGCGGCGCTGGCCGGGTTGCTCGTGCAGCTGATCACCGGAACCCTGGCCGTCGCCGCCTGCTTCACCGTGTTCGCCTTTCTCGGGCCGCTGGCTGTCGTGCGGCGGATGCGCCAGCGCCGCCAGGTCGCGCTGCGCGAGCTGTGGCCTGAGGCCATCGACAACCTCGCCTCAGCCGTCCGGGCCGGAATGTCCCTGCCTGAAGGGGTGTCCGGCCTCGGTGTCCGCGGGCCGGAGCCGTTGCGCCCGGCGTTCGCGCGGTTCGGCGTCTCCTACCGCGCAAGCGGCCGGTTCGCCGAATGCCTGAACGCGTTGAAGCACGACCTGGCCGACCCGGTGGGGGACCGGGTGTGCGAGACGCTGCGGGTGGCTCGCGAGGTGGGTGGCAGTGATCTCGGCACCGTGTTGCGCACGCTGTCGGAGCTGCTGCGAGCCGACGCGCGGACCCGCGCCGAGTTGGAGACCCGTCAGGGCTGGACGGTCAGCGCGGCCCGGCTCGCGGTCGCCGCGCCGTGGATCGTGTTGCTGTTGCTGGGAACCCAGTCCTCGACGCTGCAGACCTTCGACTCCTCCGGCGGCGTGCTGCTGCTGGGCATCGGCGCGGCGGTGTGCCTGCTGGCATACCGGATCATGGTGCGGATCGGCCGGCTGCCCGAAGAGCCCAGGGTGTTGCGATGACCCGAGCTGCGATGAGCAGTGCTGCGGTGACACGGGTGTCGCGATGACCAGCTGGTGGCTGGGCGCCGGCCTCGGCCTGATGGCAGCGCTCGGCGCCCTGCTGGCCATTCGATCCGCTCCGCCGATGAGGGTGATCCGGCTCAGCGACCGGATCGCGCCCTATCTCGCCGACACCCCCGCTCCGTCGCGGCTGTTGGCCCGCTCGGCCGGTCCTCCGGCGCCGCTGGACGTGGCGCGGCGGTTGCTCGGCCCGGCGGCTGTCGGCCTGGTTCGCTGGCTGGACCGGGTGGTCGGTGGTGCGGCATCGGTGCGTCGCCGGCTCGCAGGCCTGGGGCTGGTCGCCGACGTCGAGGACTTCCGGATGGAGCAGGTGGTCTGGGGTGGCCTCGGCATGGTCGGCGGCGCTGTCGGCTTGACGGGCCTGACCTACCTGCGCGGTGGCCTCGACCCGGTTCTGATCGCCGGCGCGGCGCTGATCGGCGCGGCCGGCGGAGTGCTGGCCCGGGACTGGTGGCTCACCCAGCAGGTCCACCGTCGCGAGCGGGCGATGCTCGCGGAGTTCCCGGTGATCGCGGACCTGCTCGCCCTGGCCGTGCTGGCCGGCGAGGCGCCGATCGACGCGATGCAGCGGGTGTGCCGGTTGACCCGCGGCGAGCTGACCCGAGACCTGCAGGGCGTGCTGGACGAGGCCAAGGCCGGCAAGCCGATCACCAGGGCGCTGGGCGAGCTGGCCGAGCGGACCACCTTGGAACCGTTCAGCAGGTTCATCCAGGGATTGCTGGTCGCCATCGAGCGCGGCACGCCGCTGGCGGAGGTGCTGCGCGCCCAGGCGGCCGACGTCCGGGAGTTCTCCAAGCGGGCGCTGCTGGAAGCCGGCGGCCGCAAGGAGCTGCAGATGATGGTGCCGGTGGTGTTTTTGATCCTGCCGGTGACGGTGCTGTTCGCGCTCTACCCGGGACTGCTGACGCTGGTCTCGCTCACCAAATAACCGCTGAATAGGCGACCACAAGGAACGGCACGCGCTCGCGGGCTGAGGAAAGGGGAACACAGACATGGTTCAGGCGCAGTTGCTGGCCGCCTGGTTCGGCAACGGTTACCTGCGCGCGCAGCGCCGGCTGCGGGGCTCGGACTCCGACCGCGGCGACGTGCCGGGCTGGGTGATGGTCACGGTGATGTCGGCGGGCTTGGTGGTGGTGATCTTCGGCGTCTTCAAGGCCAAGATCACCGATGCGGTCAGCAACGCGATCGACTCGGTGACCGGCGAGACCGGCAACTGAAGGCAGTGGCCGATCGCCGTAGGGCGCGGAGCCTGACCGATGATCGCGGCTCCGCTGTGGCCGAATTCTGTTTGATGTCGGTGCTGCTGGTGATGCTTCTGTTCGCGGTGGTGCAGGTCGCGGCGGTGTTCTACGTCCGGTCGGTGGCCTCGGCGGCGGCTGCTGACGGGGCCCGCTATGCCGCGAACGCCGGTGTGCCGGCGCAGGCCGGCGGTGAGCGCGCCGCGGCGTTGCTGAGCCAGGCGCTGAGCCCGGGAATGGCTCGGCGGTTGCCCTGCGCAGGAGGCCTGGTCGCTGAGGTTGGCAGCGGTCTGGTGACCGCCGAGGTGCGATGCCGGGGGACGATCAGATCGGTCTTCCTGCCGATCGGCGCGCTGGTGAGAGTCGATGTCAGCGGGCAGTCACTCAAGGACGACCCGTGAGATCACTCCTACAGCGACGGTTCGACGAGCTGCGGCGCACGGGTGAGCAGGCCAGCGCGATCATCGAGTTCGTCTTTGTGGCGGTGCTGGTGCTGGCGCCGTTGATCTACCTGATCGTGGCGGTCGCGGTGGTGCAGCGCAGCCGGTTGGCGACCACTAACGCCGCCCGCGATGTCGGGCGGGCGATCGCCACGTCGGACACTGCCGCGCAGGCCGAGGTTCGGGCGCAGGCCGCGTTGCGGGCCGCCTTGCGCGGTCAGGGTCTGACTCCGGCCGAGGTGCAGGTGCGCTACGTCGAAGCCGGCGCGGACTGCCGAGGCCCGGCGACGACGCCGTCGCTGGCGCCGGCGTCGGTGTTCGCGATCTGCGTGGTCAGACATCAGCCGCTGCCGGCGGTGCCTACCCTGTTGTCCGGGCGCGGGGTGACCGTCATCGGCCGCTATCTGGTGCACGTCGACGACTTCCGGGTCATCGCCCGATGAGCCGCGACCCACGGCCTCGCCCGAAGTTCGCCGACGACCGGGGTTCGACCATCCCGTTGATCCTCGGGTTCTTCCTGATCGGGTTGATGGTGGTGGCGGCGGCGGTGATGGCCAGTGACGCCTTCACCCAGCAGCGAGACCTGCAGAGCGTCTGCGACGGGGCGGCGGTGGCCGGGGCCAACGCGATCGACGGCCCGGCCGCCAGGACCCGAGAGCTGACCGGCACGCTACCGCTGGCAGCGGTGCAGGCAGCGGTGCAGAGCTATCTCGCCGCGGACGCCGGACGTGCTGAGGTGAGCGTGCTGGCCGCGCTGTCCGCCGACGGCGCCACCGTGCTGGCCGACTGCCGCGCCCACACCGAGTTGGCCTTCGCGGGCCTCATCGGCCACCCGGACGGCATCGACCAGCACGCCCGATCCCAAGCCCAGGGCATCGTCCGATGAAAGCAGCGTGATGGTTCCAGAATTCGAGCCTTAAGCGGCAGAACGCGCATTGGGCCGTTAAGCTTTCTCGCGTTGCTCTTGACGCCTACCGGGGGTAAGCAGTGCCGGGCGCGCAGTCGATCGTGGAGGGCGAGGTCCGCGAGCTGGTGCGCCGCAGGCAGTGGACCCGGTGCTGGAGCCCGAGGCGACCCGTCGGCTGGTCGATGAGGTGCTCATCGACTACCTGGACCGGGCCGCTATGTCGGCGTTGCCGCCGCTGGGTGACGCCGAGGCCGCGGCCGCGCCGTGTTCGATCAGGTGGCCGGCTTCGGGCCGTTGCAGCAGTACTTCGACGACCGGGCGGTCGAGGAGATCTGGATCAACGAGCCCGCCTCTAATTCGCAAGACGTAACATACTCCCAGGACGAGCACCTCGCGCGCCTGACCCTTGCGTCCGGTTGTCGGTGGGATGCTGAAGCATCCCACTTGCCCGAAGCGGACTAGAGTCGGCTGACGGAACATAGCCACGGAAGGGGACGCGCATGGCGCTCGCAGACTCGCTCGAAGGTAGCGACCTCGTGCTGATGCTCTTGGCCGCGCCGACGAACGTTGCCAGTGCCAAGAATCGGGTCAACGGCATCACGCGTCTTGAGAAGTTGCTGTACCTGGTTGAGAAGGAAACGTCCGTCGCGGACAGCGTCGCGGGCGAGCAACTCGAGTTTAAGGCTTACAACTATGGTCCTTTCTCGAAAGACGTCTACGAGGCTGTCGAACTGCTGGAGGAGTCCGGGCTGCTCACGGAAGAACGTGTCGTCGATGGGCAAACGATCGACAGCATGGAAGACGTCAACGTCACCGGCGCAGTCGAGGCAGACGAGTACGTGGAGCGGCGGTTCGTGCTGACAGAGCATGGGCACCTCGTCGCCGACCTCTTGGCGCACCATCACCCGGCGGTTGCCGAGCAGTTGTCCGCGATCAAGGATCGATATGCGGCCCGCTCCTTATCTGGTCTGATCAGGTACGTGTACAAGACCTACCCGGACTCGGCAAAGAATTCGGTGATCGCCCACCGGTACGCGTGAACGCGTTGGTCGTGGCGGCTGCTGCCAAGGGCGGTAGCGGTCCGGAACTACAACTCGGCTGGATGGGCCTCATCATCCCGGTATCGATCACCGCCATCACGGCCATCGTGCGCGCGTTCACTGCGGAGTCGCGGATCCTGAAGGACTGCGGCGACGATGTGGCTGAAGTTCGGGATGGGGTCCTGACGGACAACGTTCGTCCGATCCTGGCATCGGTGATTGTTCGCATACAGCCTTACGTGGATTTCACCAAGAAGCGCTTCCTCCCGGGGGAGCCGGGTGACCCGGAGATCGACACGCGGCGCGTTCTCGGTGCCAACCCGAAGTTCTTCGACTCGTACGCTGAACTTGAGTCGCACTACGCGGTGATCCACCGCGCGCAGTCGGTCCATGACCGTCGCGTCGGTCATGCGAAGAGGATCGGGTGCGCAGCGTTCGTCTTCTTGCTGGCATGGGTGTACTTCGGGTTCTCGCTGTGCATGCCATCGGTTGACTTCCCGATTCCCCTGTCGCTGGTGGCTCTGTTCGTGCTCGCCGGGTCGCTGGGGTGGATCGGCGCCGAAGCGCTCGGCTCGGTACGCGAAAGCAACTATCTTTCTGGCCTGGCTCGCATGGCACGGAACTCGGGAGGTTCGACGCGATGACGCTCGTGGCATACCCCGCCCGCGCTTTCGTTCCACCGGCGCCGCGTCCCGCTCGCCACATCTCAGAGGCGGCGCTGGTCGATCAGCTCGCACGGAGGATGAGAGCTCAATGGCCACTTCGAGCCGTGGGGTTCGAGGTTAAGTCGCATGGGCGGGCTCGAACTGATGTCTGTGTCGCCGTTCGCGACCTCCATGATTCTTCACCCGACGTCGTGGTAGGGATTGAAGCGAAACTCGCAAGTTGGCAACGGGCGCTGCGTCAGGCAGTTCTGAACCGCTTCAGCGTCGACCTGTCGATGATCGCTCTCCCGGCCTATAAGGTCACCGACGCAGTGATAGACGCTTGCTGGGGTCAGGGCGTGGGTGTCCTCGCTGTCGACCAGAAGTGGCTGCATGTAGTCATTGCTGCTACTCCCGCGAATCCCGACTCGGCGCTACGCCAGAAGACTCTTGACCAGCTCACGTCGATGAGAGCGCGAGGCACGGAATCCGTAGCCGCGCTGATGCGGGGGGTGTGAACCAGATGCCTTTCCGTCACTTAATGGCCTACGGAAACAGCGATCAGGCTAGTTTCCGAAACATCGCTGTCCAGGGCACCTTTCACGTGATGACCGTGCCGGGCACGATCGCGTCCTACTACCAGGAGGCGACCGCTGCGTTCGTCCTGTCGAGCCAGCTGCAATATTTGATCGACCCGCGCACGCCCCTGTTTCAAGGGGACATCGATGACCCTCGCGCATCTCACATCACCCTCGCTGAGTGGCACGGCCCAACCGTTCACTCGGCCGTCGCAAGTGGGACCGCCTCCCTCGACCCAACCTTCTACACCCCCGCAGTGGTCGGTGAACTCGTTGGCGAGATCGTCGACAGGCAGCGGACCTACGCGGGTCACGCGCCCGTCGTGAAGAAGAAGCTGGATCGCTATGCCGCCTTGTTGGCGGAAGCGATGCAGCAGCAGGGGGCCCCCGCTCCGACCACGAATGCCATGCCGCCGTACGCCATCCTCGCACCGTACTTCGCGGTCTCCGGCACGTCGGACCCCTGGTGGACTGTCATGCAGGAAGTGTGGGCGGCTGCTTCTTCGCTTCCGCAACCGGACAAGATCATGCCCGTTCTGTGTCTTGATGGACGCCCTAAAGAGAACGCGGACGGCGTGGCCACGCTCGCCGAGATCCTGCCGCTGCTGCCGCCTGCGCTCTCGAAGATCGCCTTCTTCTGGATCACGAACTTCGATGAGCGAAAGGTCAACGAGTCGCAACTGCGCGCGTTGTGGAATGTGATCGCCAACCGACCTGACGGTCGACGGCTCGTCAACTTGTACGGGGGCTTCTTTAGCATCTGTATGCGCCACGCAGGTCTTCGCGGCTTCGGAAACGGACTTACGTATAGCGAGTCTCGCGATTGGCCCGCGCTGGCGTCGACCGGCGCTGCACCTCCGCGGTACTACGTGCGAGACCTTCACCTCTTCATGTCCCCGGCGGTTGCGGCTGTCCTTGAATCGGTGGACCTGTCATTCGCGTGTCCATGTGATGCGTGCGCTGACTGGCGAGCGACGGGTCAGTCGATTGCCTCCCTGCCCTACCACGACCTCAAGCGGCACTTCGCTCTGGCGCGGAAGTGGGAACTCGACCTGACGGCTGCAACTCCGCTAGCTGACATCGCGGACCAGTTGGAAGACGCCCGGGACCGTGCCGTGGCCGCCAGTTCGGGAAACCTGGTTCTGGATTCGCTCCCCGCACTGGAGTACCTGGGCCGATGGGCATCGGTGCTGCGTTCCCCCTAACTCGGGCCAGCGGAAGTGTCCACGCGACCCCGTTTTCTCAGTACCTGCGGCGGTCCCCGCGATGCCGGGCGTACCCTCGCGGAGCGTCCCAGGCGTGGTCGTCGTCGCGGGTTGCCTCGGTGCTGCGCCACGGGCAGCGGGCGGGGTTGCCCTTCCATGGGCATCCGCGCTCGCGCACGTAGCCGAGCACCCGGAGGGACGTGGTCACTTCTCCCGCTCCCAGGGCGGCTCCCTGTGGATCGGGTCCCTGCCGTCCGGATAGGGACCGGGCTGCGAGAGCGGGTGCCACTGCTTCTGGCACTCGCAGAACCAGACCATCGCCCGCTCGCCTGACCAGATCATCTCCTCGCGCCAGATCCGGTGTCCGGTCTTTCTGCGGTGCAGCAGGGCCAAGAGCATCGAGATCACTGCGTCCTCCTTCGGTGTCCGTCGGTAAGGGTGCCAATGCCGACGGACAGGACAGGAACACTAGGTCCACTACGCCGTGGCAGCAAAGGGAGCGCGTCCGTCGTGGAGCGCGATCGTCTTCGTGGCGGTGCTGGTGCTGGTGCCGTTGATCTACCTGATCGTGGCGGTCGCGGTGGTGCAGCGCGGCCGGCTGGCGACCACCAACGCCGCCCGCGACGTCGGCCGGGCGATCGCCACGTCGGACACTGCCGCGCAGGCCGAGGTCCGGGCGCAGGCTGCCTTGCGGGCTGCCTTGCGCGGTCAGGGCCTGACGCCGGCCGAGGTGCAGGTGCGCTACGTCGAGGCTGGCGCGGATTGCCGGGGCCCGGCCTCGGTGCCGTCGCTGGCTCCGGCGTCGGTGTTCGCGGTCTGCGTGGTCAGGCATCAGCCGCTGCCGGCGGTTCCCACCCTGCTGTCCGGGCGCGGAGTGACAATCATCGGTCGGTATCTGGTGCACGTCGACGACTTCCGGATCATCGCCCGATGAGCCGGCCGCGCCGGCGTGATCGCGCCTCGACTGGCCGGATGACTCGACGGATGATCGACGACGACCGGGGTTCGACCATCCCGTTGATCCTCGGATTCTCCCTGATCGGGTTGTTGGTGGTGGCTGCGGCGGTGATGGCCAGTGACGCCTTCACCCAGCATCGTGACCTGCAGAGCGTCTGCGACGGGGCGGCGGTGGCCGGGGCCAACGCCATCGACGGCCCGGCCGCCAGGACCCGGGAGCTGACCGGCACCCTGCCGCTGGCAGCGGTGCAGGACTACCTCGCCGCGGACGCCGGACGCACCGAGGTGATCGTGCAGGCCGGGCTGTCCACCGACGGCGCCACCGTGCTGGCCGACTGCCACGCCCACACCGAGTTGGCCTTCGCAGGCCTCATCGGCCGCCCCGACGGCATCGACCAGCACGCCCGATCCCAAGCCCAAAGGCTTCATCCAATGAATTCGATGACTAGGCAGCTTGGCCGTGACAGTTCAGTGACAACTTATGGGGCAGCTACCAGGTGACGTGATTGGATTCGATGCCGGCGGCTCGCACCCAATGGTCGGGTCCGTCGCCGGAGTAGCACTGGTTTGAGGTGGAGGCTGCGCCTGAACCGTTGGTGGTCATCACGAAGGTGTAGAAGCCTTGCGGGTCGGCTGAGTCATGGCAGGTCACGGTGACGTTGCTGTTGGCGCTGAATCCGGAGATGGCCACGGCGTAGCGGTAACCCGCAGGTGCTGCGGGTCCCTGGGCGAGGGAGACAACTCGACTCGGTGGTGGTGGTGGTGGAGGAGGTGGCGGCTGCGGTGGTGGAGCAACCGAGATCGTGTTCGATCGAGCTGATGCAATGGTCACCCAAACCGTGTCCCCTGGGATCCCGGTGTAACAAGTGCGGCCGTTATCGATGGTCTGCGTACCCCCAGAGGAGAACAATGTAAAGGATTGATCGCCGCCGCTCCCGAAATGGCAGGTGTACCGCCAGCTCCCTGCGCTGAATCCTCCGAGTGTCATCCTAATCCACTTGGGGTGAGCGCCACTCCAGTCGATCTTGATGCTACCTGTTTGTGAGCTTCCTGGGGGTTTCTCCGATCCAGGAGTGCCTTCGCTACTTCCAGGATTAGTAGTGTTACCAGAACCAGTGCCACCCTGGTCGGTCGATTTACCGCTACCGCCTTCAGGAGCGACCTGCTTCGCGCTGAGGGAGATGGGAGCTCCATAGACCACAGCCGCTACCCCGGGGACCTGATCCCCCACCAATTTGAGAAGGTAGCCAGTGTCAAACAATAAGGACCAAGCCCCTTTGGAAAGGGCAAGCACGCCTGCCTTTCCGATGGCAAATTTAACGTCCCAATTGTTTTGAGCTGAGCAAGCGATCATCTGTATCCAGTTTGCGCGGGTGATGCAGTTAGCGTACTTCAGGGTAGCGTCAATCAGATCGCGAATAAGGCCCGCTAGCGCATCATACAGCGCCTTCCTCACTCCTCCGGGAATAAAGGTGAGCAATGTTGCAGCAAGCACGTAGAAGCCGCCTGCCTTAGTATTATCAGCAATTAGCTTCACCGATCCAGGCCCGATGGGGATGCGAACCGTATCGCCTGGAAAAACTATCCAAGGATCGTTGTAATAAGCACGCGTAAGAGACGCGGCAATACCGATATCGGAGGGAACAATAATCGGAGTTCCCATACCTGAGCCAGCCATTGTGACGGGCACTTCAAGATTGTTATGGAGCCAAATAATGTCGGAGGTGAGGCAGGCTTGCAAAGGAAACTTCGCCGGAACTTCGCCGCGAGAGGTGTTCATGGCACAAAGCCCCGGAGCCGGCCCAGCAGAAGCGGGGACAGAGAACGCAATCATGCTGATTGAGACGACGAGTAGAGAACTGAGCGACGCCGCAATCAGTTCCCTAAGGCGTAGTGACATTCCGCCTGCACCACCGTTCCGAGTAAACTTAACTGATTAACCAATGCGTCAGACACGCCTTGGTCGGTGAGGCCATCATTCGCGTACACGTCGATGGCCTGGGCTGTTGCCCTCATATTGCCGGCGATGATTTTTGGAGCTATCTTTGCGGCGGCGCGTAAATCCCTGGCTGCGGTTTGCAGCGTTGTTACCCCTGAGGCTGAGTCCGCAGAGGCAGCAATTGCTTTGATCGCTGAGGGTAAGCCGTGAAGGGCAGAGCTGGCGTTGAGCTGGTTGCAGAACGATGGGCTCGCTTGTGAGCTGGTGGTTGTGCTAGCAGGGGCGGTTGAAATGACCGCGCTGCCGCTGCGGGCGACCGATCCAGACGAAGCGGAGCCGGTGTCCTTGTCGCAGGCGGCAAGACTGACCGCTGAGAGTGACGCGGCGACGGCAAGTACCCGCATATGCGAACGCGTACCTATAATTTCCCCACCCCCGTAGAGCTACAGGCCACCAGGCAGCCCTGCCGAGTAGCGTGCCCTGTTAGCATTGAGGGTGTCAACATATTGTTAGCTACGTGGCCGACGGAGGTGGGATTAGCCGCAGCGCCTATGTCCAATACATGGCGCACGACGGGCATTGGTAACGAGCGGGCGCGGTTCTATAGGCGCTATGGGCCGTCGCGGCGTTGTGCGCAGAGTCAAAGACTGGCGTCGCACTTAGTTGAGTGAAGGGTTGAGGTGCAGGCCGCGCTATCCGCCGACGGCGCCACCGTGCTGGCCCACTGCCGCGGCCACACCGAGTTGGCCTTCTCAGGCCTCATCGGCCGCCCGGACGGCATCGACCAGCACGCCCGGTCCCAAGCCCAGGGCTTCGTCCAATGAACCCGTTCGTCCACTGACAGCCCTGACAGCCCTGACAGCCCTGACAGCCCTGACAGCCCTGACAGCCCTGACAGCCCTGACAGCCCTGACAGCCCTGACAGCCCTGACAGCCCTGACAGCCCTGAC